>NZ_FRBF01000002.1 GCF_900142545.1 Fibrobacter sp. UWT2
GTCATATTTTAGAAAACCTTGCAATATTTTCACAGGGTAGAAATCAGTTTTTCCCAATAGTTATGCGGGCTGGGCGGGATTTTAAGGGACGACTATATTAAGCCCGACTTCTAAAAAACGAGGTTGGTTTGATGGAAAAAAATATTCTCACGAATAGATTTTGTGGTGTACTTGTATGCACCATTATGTTGTTTGTAGCACAGGCTTTTGCCGCCGCCTGGGACGGAAAGTCTATGTCCCGTCCACAGCAAGATGAAAACGGTGTGTTTATCATTACGAGCGCAGAAGAACTAGCTTGGTTCTCTGACTCTTCGAATAGTGGCTACAAAATTTGGGGTAAAGCTCAAGTGTATGTGATGAATGCTAGGCTTGATGCGGACCTTGATATGGGTAATGAACTCTTTATCCCTATTTGTGGCGGTAGTGGTGATAAATTGTTCAACGGAACTTTTGATGGAAATGGTCATACCATTTCCAACCTGAGAATAGATGGTGCCGAAATTGCTAAAAAGGTTAACCAACCTAAATATGCTCAGAATGTGGGCCTTATTGCGGCAATGAGTGGTGGTACCGTCAAGAATCTGACTCTTGAAAATGTAGATATTCAAAGTTCTTCCAATATCGGCCTTGTGGGTTCTACGAATCAGATTTCTGTTGGCGCGGTTGTTGGTTGGCAACAGAATGGAACGATCGATGGTTGTGCTGCTTCCGGTTCTATCCAGACTAGTGGAAAGGGACAAGGCGTCGGTGGCATTGTTGGAAACGTTCATGGGGGAACGATTTCAAATTGCCTGAGTGAAGTGAATATCCGTGTTTCTGGTAACGACGCTCAAGTAGGTGGTATTGTTGGGCTTGTCAAGAAGAATAGTACGGTAACGGTTAAATCTTGTGTTTATGCAGGCGAAACACTTGAAAGTATGGCAAATGGTGCTGTTGGTGCCATTGTAGGTAAACAGGTGGATGGTGATACCAAACTCAATGTTGAAGATTGTGTTTACGATTCCGATGTTGCCAAGTCTGGTGTTGGAGCTGTTAAAAAAAGTGCTAATGTGAGCGATGAATCGGTTGGCGCTTCCAATGTGAATATGGAAGAACATATTTGCGCCTTGAATGGTGGCAAAATTGAAGATGGGGAATGCAGTGTAAGTTCTCCGTGGTCCGTGGGTGTGTCTGGTGTATCTTTAAACGGCTCTGATGGCTTTAAGGTTATCTTTAATGCCAAGAGCGGTGCATTTGGTGAAAATGCGAAGACGAAGAAAGTCCTTGCCAAGGGTGCAAAGATTACCGCTGAAGAAATTAGCGTTCCGTCTCATGCCGACAGTGCTTTTGCCGGTTGGTCTTTAGATAAAAACGCTACCAAACCCGATGAAGATTTGGGTGCTTTGAAGGGACAGACGACGGTTTATGCGGTGTGGTATCCGTATTTTGATATCACCTTTGATGCTGCAATGGGTGCTTTCGCTGATAGTTCCAAGACGATGACTATAAAGGTCGCCAAGGGTGATATGGTGTCTGCGGAAGGTTTCACCTCCTTTGACCCTGTTACCGATGAAAATGGCGATAAGTACTATTTTACAGGCTGGTCTACTGAATCTCATGTGTTTGGATCCGAAGATGAAATTTCGGATAAGGATACTCTGCATTTGGATGACTTGACTGCAACAGAAAACATGACTCTTTATGCTTCTTGGACGAAAGCAATCACCTATACTGTTGTCTACGATGCAAATGGTCATGGCAAGACAAAGATTGATTTTGTCAACGTGAATAAGGGTGAAAAGTTGACCGAACCGCCTGCGCCGACACCGGATGACGGTTATAAGTATACGGGCTGGTGCAAGGATCCGTCATGCAAAGAAGCCTTTAAATTTGATACTGAAATTGATGACAACTATGTCCTGTATGCAAATTGGGCTGCGGTTGACTATGAAATCACTTATGAGTTGAACGGTGGTACTAATAACAAGGCTAATCCGGCACTATATAATGTGACTTCTGAAACGATTGTACTTGCTGACCCTGCAATGGAAGGTGCTAAATTCATCGGTTGGTTCTATGACGAAGCCTTTACTGAAAAGGCTACGCAGATCACTCAAGGTTCGACCGGAAACAAGACTTTGTTTGCCAAGTGGGAAACCGAAGTCTATGTCATTACCTATGTGGCTGATAACAATTCTGATGGTACGGCCTCCAGTGACAAGAAGGCTTATAAAGAATCCGTCACCTTGAAGGGCGCAGGCTTCTTTACTCGCGAAGGTTATACTCAAAATGGTTGGTCTTTGACCCCTGATGGTGATAAGGCTTATGATTTTGGCGCAACCTATGCTGATAATGCAGATTTGAACCTGTATCCGCATTGGGTGAAGGATCCTGTGGTAAGACATTTTGGTGCAGTGACGATTACTGAATATTCCGACAAGACTGTTGCTAAAATTGATGGTGAATACACGGATCCTGATACTATTGAAATTAAGAAGGATATCCTTGTGGATCAGGTGGTGTTCAATAGAAAGTTCACTATCGGTAAGATGTCCACGATTATGCTTCCGTTCTCGATTGATACTTCTAAAGTGAAGGGTGGAACGTTCTATAAATTCAATAGAGTTGTTGAAGAAAATGGTGTTCGTAAAGTTAAGATTGGTTATGTGAAAACACAGAACCTTGGTGCAAATACACCGTATTTGGTGATGCCGACCGCAGAAACTCTCACGTTTAGTGGTAAGGTGACTTTTAACACGGATGTCAATCCTATCGAAGTATTGACAAATAATTCTTGGGAGTTCATTGGAACCAGGGCTTACAAATTGTTTGATGATGATCCTGAATTGGGTGACATCTGGGGCTTTGCGGGAACCGCTCAGGAAGGCGTTAAAGTTGGTCAATTTGTAAGGGCTGGAAGTGATGTGAAGATTAAACCGTTGCGAGCCTATTTGGTGGAGCATAAGAATGTTGCTTTGGCTAAGTCTGCGGGAGAATCCTTGAATTCTGCAAGTTGGATTGTTTCAAATGAACTTGCTGTGGAAATTGTTGATGAAAACGATAACGTTATTGCAACCGGAAAAATGGATGCTACAACAGGCGAGATTCGTTTGAACAGCTGGTTTGATATGAGCGGTCGTAAATTGAATGCTAAGCCCACGACCCGTGGAACATATTACTATAATGGTAAACGAGTAATTATTAAGTAAGGGAGTGCAAAATGAATTCTGAAATGGTAGAAAAGAAAGCATACGTTTCTCCTTCTATGGAAGAAATTGATATAGCGTGTCAGAGCATTCTATGTGGCAGCTGTGATGGAAATCCCGACTGTATGAGTACTGAAATTGAGGGGACACCCTAATGACGCAAAATAACATTAAAGAAAAAAAAGACTATTTGCCTCCTTCGATGGAAGTAGTTTCCCTTCGTGAGCAAATTCCGCTGATTGCTTTTAGCGGCGGTGAATTCAACTTAAACGAATCCGAAAAAAAATACTTCGCCTAATTTATCAGGGACCGAATTCGGTCCCTTTTTTCTATCTTTGCGGCCATGGGTTTGGCTTTGAAAAAGACGGATTTGCTCCTGTTTGAACTTTTGCGGTTTGCGCTCGATACGACCGGCGAGTTAAAGGGGCTAGAAAAGGCGCCTTCGGAAGAAGATTGGAAGGCTGTATATAAACTGGCAAAGCGCCAGTCGGTATTGTCGATTGCGTTTTTGGGAATCAAGAAACTTCCTGAAAATTTTCGTCCAGAAAGAAAGATGCTTTTGCGCTGGTCCCTCGATGCCGAGGGTACTGCGGGCATGAATGCTCTTTTGAACCAAGAGGCTGCCCGCCTGACGCAGATTTTTGACGGTGCTGGCCGTAAGAATGCGGTGCTCAAGGGCCCTGCCAATGCAAGGCTTTATCCGGATCCGCTGAGTAGGCAGTGCGGCGATATCGACATCTGGGTCGAAGGTGGTCGCGACAGCGTGTCTAAATTGCTTTATGAACAGAATCTGCTAAATGCCGATACCGACGACCATGCCTATTCCCAACATCATATCCATTTGCCCAAGAATAAAGATGGCGTTACGGTGGAGGTGCATTTCAAGCCTGCATCGGGAATCCCGTTCCGCAATGGATCGTTGCAAAAGTTCCTGAACGAAGAAATCCGTAAGGCTGAAAAGGTACCCGAGGGCTTTTATTCACCGTCGGTCAAGTTTGCGCTCGTGATGCAAATGGCGCACTTGCAACAGCATTTTTTGAGTCGCGGGCTTGGTCTTAGGCAGTATATGGATTACCTGATGCTGCTTAGGCATTCTACCGAAAGCGACCGCAGCGCCGCGTTAGCTGTCATGAAACGTTTGAGCATGATGCGTGCCTGTGGTGCCGTGATGTGGGTGCTGCAGGAGGTTCTCGGACTTGAACGAGACTTGATGCTTTGTGCTCCCGATGCCGTCCGCGGTAGGCGCTTATTGAAGTTGGCGCTTGAGGGTGGAAATTTTGGCCAGTATGCGTTGGAACCTAAACCCCGCAATGTTTTTGTTCGTTGGTTCAAGGATCGCATGAATGCCTTGTCTTGGCTTACCTTTGACCCGGTGAATGCCATCTTTAAGGAACTCAAGTACTGGCGTGCAACGATTTCGCTGATTCCTTTGCGTATTAAGCGCAGGAGAATTGCCCTATGATTTCTTCTGGAACTTACAAGGTTGCGGAACATGTGTTTAAGGTGTCCGCAGCTGCTGACCTTTGCGATAGTTTGTTTAGCGAATGCATGGACAACTACGAACCGTTTGCGGTTCCTGCGGCGCAAAATTCCGAATATCTTTTTAAAGTAAATGTGGAATGCGGCGAAGCTCCGGAGTACACCGAAGAATTGTGCCAAGATGAAGAAGGCCAGCAGATTATTTGTGGGCTTACTGCTGGTAAAAAATCTGTTTTTGATTTTCGCCTGCAACATAAGTTGACGGGTGTCCTGGTTTGCTCCGAGGATTACAGAATGGCCACGTTGTTTGTCCCGAGGGATGAACCGTTGGCTTTGCTCCGGTTTGCGGTGAACAACGCCATGATGGTCTTGTATGCCATTGCGACGGCCCCTTACAATACGGCTCTGTTCCATGCAGCTGTCGTGAGTTATGATGGTAAGGGCTATATGTTCCTGGGCAAGAGCGGCACTGGCAAGAGTACGCATGCAAGGCTTTGGCTAAAGTATAACGAAGGCTCGGAACTTTTGAATGACGACAACCCGGTGGTTCGCATTTTTGATGGCGCACGAGCGGTTGTCTACGGCTCGCCATGGAGCGGCAAGACGCCTTGCTACAAGAATCAGGAATTTGCACTGGGCGGTTTTGTGATGCTTTCGCAGGCTCCGTACAACAAGATCGAACGCTTGCGTGGCGTGCGCGCCTATGCGGCCTTGGTCCCTTGCATTTCGGGCAAACGCTGGGAGGCTGTCATTGCTGATGGCTTGCACAAAACCGAAAACGCTCTTGCGATGAATGTCCCTGTGTGGTATTTGGAATGCTTGCCCGACGAAGAGGCGGCGAAGTTATGCTGTGCTTCTGTCAGTGAAAGCCGATCCCGGATCAAGTCCGGAATGACATGCGGATAAGGAAATGCAGAAGAAAGACGATGAGTTGATTCTTTCGGAAGCCATTCGCCTAGTGGGCGAGGGCGTCGAGGTGATTTTCCCGGTGAACGGGAGAAGCATGCGCCCCTTTATTGAAGGTGGCCGTGACAGTGTTCTTCTGGTCAAGCCCGTTGACGTGAAGCCTATGGACATTGTGCTTGCCCGCGTCATCGGCGGAAATTATGTTGTTCATAGAGTCCTTTCGATAGAGGACGGGTGTGCAACGCTTATGGGTGACGGCAATTTGCAGGGACGAGAAATTTGCGAATGTAAACAAATTTATGCTAAAGTAACGCATGTTGTGCATCCAAATGGTTACAAAAGATCTCTTTACACGCCTTTTATACAATTTGTCCAAAAATTGTGGGTCAAATTTTTACCTTTGCGTCGTTATTTGCTTAAATTATATAGAGTCTACATTCGAATCCGGAATTTCTAGAAGGAGAGTACACCATGCACATCAAAAAAGGATTTGTTCTGCGCGAAGTTTGCGGTGAACAGGTGATTATGGGCGAAGGCGTTGGCGCTCTCGATTTCGGGAAGCTCCTTTGCCTCAACGAAACGGCGTCTTGGCTTTGGAAGCGCGCAAGCGAACTCGGCGAATTCACGATAGTGGCTTTGGCCGAAGCTCTGTGCGACGAATATGATGTTGCTCCGGATGATGCGCTGACCGATGTGATGAGCATTGTCGAGCAGTGGAAAAACGTGAACGTTGTTGAATGAGATACCTTTCGTGGCTGTGGAATAAAACCGGCGGTTTCCGCCTGAATATTGCGCTCCGCATTGTATTTGGCGTGGGGCGAATCTCGCTTGGGCTGTTAATGGTATGGCTCAGCAAGCGTTTTATAGATGAAACAATTCGCACGGGTAGTCAAGACGACATCGTGCAAATGATTGCACTGCTTGTGGCAACGGTCGTGGGCGCGATTGTTTTGCGTATCCTGTTTTATTATATGACGAATGTGGCAATGGTTCGTCAGTCGAATCGCTTGCGCCTGCAGGTCTTTGAAGGCTTGTTCCTGCGTAAGCTTTACGCGGGAGTGGAACTGCATTCGGGTGATGTGGCGTCTAGGCTTTCGAAAGATATCGAGTCGGTGTCGACCACAACCATGGAAACTTTGCCGCAAATGATTGTGACGGCGATACAGCTGGTGGGCGCGTTCCTTTTGATGCGCTGGTTTGATCCGCGGCTCGCTTGGGCGTTGCTGTTGCTTACGCCGGTGGCGATTGTGCTCGGTAAGCTGGTGTCTCGCAAGCTCAGGAACATGACGCTTGCGATTCGTGAGCGCGAATCCAAAATCCAGATGCAGGTGCAAGAGGGTGTAGAACACAACGTGCTCATGCGTTCGCTCGAAAGCGAAAACTGGGTGGCGGACCGCCTGAGTGACATGCAACAACACTTGGAAAGCGATGTGTTGCGCCGTACGCGGTTTACCACGCTTTCCCGTTTTGCGCTCGGGTCTGCCTTTGGGCTGGGCTATTTGCTCGCCTTTATTTGGGGCGGCCTCGGGCTGCGCGATGGGGCGATTACCTTCGGTATGATGACGTCCTTCTTGCAGCTGGTGGGCCAGATTCAGCACCCGATTCTTTCGATTTTGAACATGGTGCCGCAAGTGGTGCATACTACGGCGAGCATTGACCGCTTGGAAGATCTTGAAAAATCCAAGGAACCCGAAGTGGACGGAACGCCTGTGGCGCTTGAAGGCTCGCTCGGGGTTCGACTCGAGAACCTGCATTTTGGCTATGCGGCGGGCCGGCACGAGGTTTTGGAAGAATTCAGTCACGATTTTGAGCCTGGCTCCAAAACGGCGATTATGGGCAAGACTGGTGCCGGAAAGACGACTTTGTTCCGGCTGCTGCTCGGCTTTGTAAGGCCTGATAGCGGGCGAATGCTAATTT
The DNA here is from genome assembly GCF_900142545.1 of Fibrobacter sp. UWT2. Lineage (NCBI taxonomy): Bacteria > Pseudomonadati > Fibrobacterota > Fibrobacteria > Fibrobacterales > Fibrobacteraceae > Fibrobacter > Fibrobacter sp. UWT2. Next base: position 7,488 of record NZ_FRBF01000002.1, read on the forward strand.
ATTCAAATTCCGAGGTGTGCGCGATTGGCAAAGAGACCCGCACGAACTTTGTGTACGTACCGCAGGGCAATACTTTGCTGAGCGGGAGTGTTCGCCTGAATTTGCAGTTGGCTAAGCCCGATGCGAGCGAACATGAAATGATGCAGGCGTTGCACGCGGCGTGCGCTGACTTTGTGCTTGATTTGCCCGATGGCTTGGATACAGAAATCGGCGAGCGCGGTCGCGGCTTGAGTGAGGGCCAGGCGCAGCGAATCGGAATTGCCCGCGGTCTATTGCGGCGCGGGAACGTTTGGCTTTTTGACGAGGTGAGTTCTTCGCTTGACGAATCGACGGAGCGCGAATTGTTCGAAAGACTTTTTGCGACTTACCCCGACAAGACCATGATTTTTGTGACGCACCGTTCGGCCATGTCCGAAATTTGCGACGAAGTCGTTAGATTATAAGAGATACATTCGAATTCCCTGACGCTCGTTGTATACTGAGAAATCGGTAAAGGGGCGTTTTTGGGGGAATTTTAAGGGTGTTGAAAAGCTAAAAACGGATTTTTGCCGCATAAAGTGATTTTTTCGCCGTTTTTTGCCCCTGAAATATATTTTTGAATTGGATGCATGGGCCTGTTGTCCATGGTTGTTTAGGGATGAATTTATGAAAAAAGGATTGTTTGGTGCTTTTGGACTTAGCCTGGCCGCTATCATCGGCATGCAGGCGACTGCCGCATACTCTGCCGAAAAGGCGGCCGATTTCAGCTGGAGCAACGTGAGCATGGGCGGGGGCGGATTCGTCTCCGCCGTGATAGCGTCTCCGGTCGACAAGGGACTTTTCTATGCCCGCACGGACGTGGGCGGCGCGTACCGCTGGAACGAATCGACTGCCCGCTGGGAATCGATGATGGACTGGGTCGATGTTTCCGAGCGCGGCCTTTTGGGAATCGAGGCCATTGCCGTTGATCCGGTCGAGTCGGGCGTTGTGTATATGGTGGCGGGTACCAGTTACTGGAACAACGGCCGCACGGCGTTTCTCCGCAGTAGCGACAAGGGCGAATCCTGGGAAGTGATTTACACCTGGGACGAAGACGGTACCAAGGGGGCGAAAGTGGCGCGCTTTGGTGCACACGGCAACGGCATGGGCCGCGGAAACGGCGAAGCCTTGGCGGTCGACCCCAACGATTCCAAGATTATGTTCTACGGCTCCAAGAACAAGGGCCTCTGGAAATCGACGGATAACGGTTCGAGCTGGAGCCATGTGGATGCCTGGACCAAGGCGGCCGGGAGCGATACGACTTGGAATGGTTCGGGCTTCAGCTTTGTGCAGTACGCTCCGGGCAGCTCCAAGGTGCTTTACGCCGGATTCTTGCGCGAAGGGACGACGGCCAAGGGCACATTCGAAAACGTGTTTACCTCGACCGACGGCGGTGCAAGCTGGAAGGCGCTCCCGATTCCGGATTCGCTGCGCAGCACGGCCGGCGGGAGCATTGTGCGCTTGATGCCGCAGCGTGCGGTGATTTCGGGCGACGGAAAAACGATGACGGTGACTTTTGCCGATGGTGCGGGTCCGCATTCCATGATGTGGGACGAAGGCTGGGGCATGATTTATGACGGCTTTGGCCGCGGTGCGGTGCTGCAGCTTGATGTGGCTTCGGCGACTTGGTCCGACGTTTCTCCGGAAAACTTCCTGGACGAAGGCGGCGATGCCAAGTACGACAAGGTGGACGTGAAAGGCATGGTCGACTGCGAGGCTGCTGGCGGTACCGGCAAGACTTGCGAAGAATATTACCCCTACATTGCCCCTTATGGCGGTATTGCTATCAATCCGAAAAATGCCAACGAAATGGTCGTGACGACCGAAGGCTATCGTGGACCGCAGTTCTGGTACACGGCCACGAGCGATACCAGCGGCAAGTGGAGCGACCAGTGGGGTACTAACATTTACCACACGACCGATGGCGGCAAAACCTGGATTGCAAGCTTCAAGTATTACTGGATGGAAGGCGGTGTGTATCCGACGACCAAGCAGATGGATGCCAATGGAATTGGCTGGATGCATAACGGTTCTATTCACTGGTCCGGAAGCGTTGCCATGGATCCGTTCGACAACAACCGCGTCTTTGTGACTTCGGGTAACGGCATTTTCCGCTGCGACAACCTGAGCGATTATGTGTATAAGGAAGCGGAGAATTCTTGGGAAGAACCGCAGCTCACGATGAATCAGGTGTGGCATTTCTCGGCGCATGGCGTCGAAGAAACTGTGCCTTTTGAAGTAGTGAGTATTCCGGGCGGCCCGATGGTTTCGATTATCGGCGACTACGACGGATTCCGTCACGATGACATCGCAAAATATCCCGCCTTTAGGCACCAGACGAATGTGGGTGGCTCTAATGTATCGCTGGGCACGACGCAGGGCCTTGCTTATGCTCCCAAGAGTGGCAAATTGGCCAAGGTGGCTGACAAGCGAGCCTACGAGGGCCAGTACAATGCAATTCCCATTGCCCCGGTGCAGTATTCCCTTGACTCGGGTAAGACTTGGACTGTTGAGACCTATACAGGGCCTGACGAAAAAGCCGCTAAGGGCACGGTAGCTCTTTCGGCAAAAGGTACTTACACCATCTGGGTTCCGATGGAAGGAACGACCGATGTCTATCGCAATTACAACGGCACGACTTGGGAAAAGGTTTCAGGAATCGATAATTCTGCCTACGTGGTGGGTGACCCTGAAAATGATGACGTGTTCTACGCTTACACTAAGGCTGACGGCAAGTTCTACAAGAGTGCCGATGCGGGCGCAAGCTTCAAGGCTGTGAGTACGCCTGGTGAAAGCGCGTTCAAGAAGTTCCGTGCCATTCCGGGCTTTGAGGGCGATTTGTGGTTGCCAGTCGCTATTCAGGATCCGTCGAACGGTACGCCGGCAAGCGGAAAGCTGTTGCATTCAACCGATGGAGGTGCCACTTGGGTTGCGGTTGAAGGTGTCGGTTACTGCGAAGCGGTGGGTTATGGCGCTCCCAAGGAAAAGGGCGGCTATCCGGCGATTTACGTTTTCGCAACAGTCGGTAAAGTGACGGGCGTATTCGGCTCCGACGACAAGGGTAAAACTTGGACTCGCGTGAACGATGACGGTCATGAATATGGCGGCCTTGCCAACGGTGAATTCGTGATGGGCGACATGAATACCTACGGCGTGGTGTACATGAGTACGGCGGGCCGCGGCATTGCTGCCCGCGTGCCGAGCGATTGGAACATGGGAACTTCGAGTTCCGAAGGGACAACGAAGGTTGCTCCGTCTGCAAAGGCGATTGCTTCGGCCTCGGTAACCTATGCGAACGGTAACCTGGAACTGCACTTGAATGCAACCGTTGCCCGAGTTAGCGTGTTCGACATGAAGGGCAAGAAGATTTCTAGCCGCTATTACAGCAGCTCTGCCTCGGTGCCGCTGCGCGAATTGGTGCGCGCCAAGGGCAGCTATTTTGTTCGAGTCGATAACGGCAAGAAGGTGCTGTTTGCAAACCGCGTGATTGTGACGCGATAATGAATTTCAGAATGAAAATGAAAGAAACCCTGCCGTCGGCAGGGTTTCTTGTTTAAAGTTGTAAATCTTCGTATCTTGTAGAATAGCAGATTCTATAACTGTCTACTTCTTACTCTTCTTCTTGGTTTCAAGCCATTCGTCGAAGGTGATGCTGCGGTCGATGACGCCGTTCGGAGTCAGTTCGAGCACGCGGTTTGCAATCGTCTGCACGAATTCGTGGTCCTGAGAGCAGAAGATTATCGGGCCCTGGAATGCGGTAAGGCCGTTGTTGAGGGCCGTGATGGCTTCCAAGTCGAGGTGAGCGGTCGGTTCATCGAGGAGCAGGCAGTTTGCGTTTGCAAGCATCATCTTGGAGAGCATGCAACGCACCTTTTCACCACCGGAGAGCACGTTTGCGCTCTTGAGGGCTTCTTCGCCGGTAAAGAGCATACGGCCGAGGAAGCCACGGATGAACGTCTCATCCTGTTCTTTGCTGTACTGGCGCAGCCAATCCACGAGGGAGAGGTCCGTGCCGAAGTAGGCGTCGTTGTTTTTGGGGAAGTAGCTGTAGCTAATGGTGTTGCCCCACTTGAGCACGCCTTCGTCGGCCTTGGTTTCTTCGGCGATGAACTGGAAGAATGCCGTCTTGAGCGTGTCGTATTCACCGACGAGAGCGACCTTGTCGCCGCTATTGAGGCTGAAGTTCAGGTTCTTGCAGATAATGCCGTCGCCGCCATCGATGGTGGCGTTCTTGACTTCGAGCACGATCTTACCCGGTTCGCGGTCCATCTTGAAGTTGACCCACGGGAACTTACGGCTGGAAGCCGGCATTTCTTCGACGGTCATCTTGTCGAGGAGCTTCTTACGGCTGGTAGCCTGCTTGGCCTTGGCTGCGTTAGAAGCGAAGCGGCGGATGAACGCCTTCAATTCTTCAATCTTTTCTTCGGCGCGGCGGTTCTGGTCCTTGCGCTGCTTCTGGGCGAGCTGGCTAGCTGCATACCAGAATTCGTAGTTACCACCGTAGATGTTGATCTTGCCGTAGTCGATATCGCAAGTGTGGGTGCAGACTGCATTGAGGAAGTGACGGTCGTGGCTCACCACGATCACGATGTTTTCGAAGCGTTCGAGGTAGTCTTCGAGCCAGCCGACGGTTTCCAAATCCAAGTGGTTCGTCGGTTCGTCAAGCAGAAGAATGTCCGGGTTGCCAAACAGAGCCTGGGCGAGGAGCACGCGGATTTTTTGGCCACCATCGAGGTCTGCCATCAGGCTGTAGTGGAATTCTTCGGGAATGCCGAGACCCTTCAAAAGCACGGCAGCATTGGAGTCAGCTTCGTAACCGCCGATTTCACCGAAACGGGTTTCGATTTCCATGGCCTGCATGCCCTGTTCTTCGGTCATTTCGGGGAGCGCATAGAGTTCGTCGCGCTTCTTGCCGAGCTCATAGAGTTCGGGGTAGCCCATCATCACCGTTTCGAGAACAGTGTTCTGTTCGTAGGCGAAGTGGTCCTGCTTAAGGACGGCGATACGTTCGCCCGGGTCCTTGCTGACTTCACCGGTGTTGGGTTCAAGTTCGCCCGAAAGGATTTTCAGGAACGTAGATTTTCCGGCGCCGTTGGCACCGATGACTCCGTAGCAGTTGCCGCGCTTGAAGGAAAGGTTCACTTCCTTGAAAAGAACGCGGCTACCGTATTGAAGACTGACATTGGAAACGTTGAGCATATTGTTTAGTAGGAAGTTAGAAGTAGGAAGTAGACAGGTTTGTTGGAAGTAGGTAGTAGGAAGTTAGAAGTTTCTGTCTACTGTTTACTTCCTACTGTCTACTCTCCGCCGAAGCTATGCTTCGGCGTTCGCTTTTTCTAGTTCACGTGCGTTGATGATGAGCATCTGCAGGCGGTTTTCGATGTTCGCGAAGCTCGTATCCGGGTCGTAGTCGAGGCTGAGAACCTGGATGTGCGGGCAACGTTCCTTCACAGCCTTGGTGAGGCCGCGGCCAGAGATGTGGTTGGCAAGGCAGGCGAACGGCTGCAGAATGATGTAGCTGTTGATTCCGTGCTTCGAGTTGTACAGGATTTCGCCCGGAATCATCCAACCTTCACCCGTGTTGTAGGTGGGGTCGATGATGTCGGACACGTAGTCCTTGAGTTCAACGCAGTCGGCGTGGTGTTCGTACAGCTTGAACTTGTGCATGGACTTGCGGGCGGTTTCTACAGCGTGCGTGTAGACCTTGGAGGTCACGCCGCCTTCGAGTCGGTCCATCACCGGGTTTGCCGAGAATCCGCGCTTCAGCTTTTCTTCGCGTACCACTTCGTCGACGCGGAAGAAGTCCGTCATACCCGGCAGGTAGACTTCCATGCCGTTGTTCATCAGGTAGTTTTCTACAAAGCCGTTTGCACTCGGGTGGTAGTTCATCAAGATTTCGCCAAGTACGGCAACGCGCGGCTTGCGGATGCCCTTCTTGCGTTCTTCGGTGATTTCGATACCGTTGAATGCTTCGATGCACTGTTCAAAGACTTCGATGAGCTTGGAGGGGCGCACCAGCTGAACGGTGGAGAGGTGACCAGCAACAGCAATCACCTTCGGCATCCATTCGTCATAAACTTTCTGGGTGTCGCCGGCGTTCACTTCGTACGGGCGAACGGCGCGGTACATGGTTTCGATGGCGTCCATGGTGACAAGGCCCCACAGCATGTGGAGACGGAAGTCAAGACCCAGCTGGAAGCCGGGGTGCATACCCTTGTAGTCGACACCGGTCGTAATGATGGTGACGTCCTTGAAGCCTGCTTCGTCAAGAGCCTTACGGGCGAGCACGGCATACTGCACGGCGCGGCAGTTTTCGCAGTTCTTGGCAAGGCACATGGAAACCTGGTTTTGCGGAACATCGGGGTGTTCGACGAGCCAGCGGAGGGCTTCACCGATGTTCACCTGGCAGGGGAAGCAGATGTCGTTATGCACATACTTCTTGCCGAGCTCGATTGCCTTCTTGTCTGCCACGGGCAGGTATTCGGCAATGTAGCCTTCGCGCTTCATGTATTCGCTGGCGAGCACGGTGAAGGCGGGGGAGAGGTTCGGCGTCAGAATGCGACGACGCTTCTTGTCCTCGGCCACAAACGGCGTGTGGAACAGCGGTTCGTGGCTTTCGGGCTTGTCGGGCAAGTTTGCTGCGCGACGAGCCTTCACCGTTTCGATAAAGCTCTTGATACGGATGCCAACCGGGCCGCGGGCGTCGCCTTCGTCGAGCTTGAGCATGAGCATTTCCTTGTTAGAATCAAGGTGCAGCATGCGCATCATTTCGTCGGTCAAAATCGAGTCGTGTCCGCAACCGAAGCTCACGATCTGGGCAAGTTCGATGTTGGGATCCTTCGCAGCAATCATGGTAGCGCCAATCATGCGCAAGTGGAAGGTATTCTTGATTTCGATACGGGTGTGGCTCGGCACATCCTGGTCGTAGACGCCCGGGAGCGATTCGGTGGTAAGCACCGGAATGCCCATGGCGGTAAAGTGGCTTGCGATGTTGTGGTTGATGAGCGTGTCCGCGTGGTACGGGCGGCCTGCGATCACCACGGCAAAGCTGTTCTTTGCGCGTACATCGTCCAAAATCTTCTGGCCTTCTTCAAGGAGCGTGGTGCGGTAGTTGTTGAGCGCCTTTTCGCCTTCGGTAACGGCCTTGTCCAAAAGCTTCTTGTCGAGCTTCCAGTGTTCGTGGAACCAATCAATTGTCTGGTTGCGACGGAGCTTAGCGTTGAACCAGTGGAAAATCGGCTGGTCCATGGGAACGCCGTAATTCTTTTCGGGCTCGTCGGTATTCTTGCACACGTTCGGGTAGGCCTGCACCACCGGGCAAACGGACGTTGCCGTGAATTTGGTGTGGTCACTCGGGATGGCAACCATCATCGGGAAGAAGATGCGGTCGACCTTCTTTTCAATGAGGCTGAGCACATGGCCGTGCACAAGCTTTGCCGGGAAGCAAACCGTGTCAGACGGCACGCTGTGGAGGCCCGCTTCGAACATCTTGTAGTCGCTCTGGCGGCTTACCACGACGGTGTAGCCGAGGCTGGTGAAGAATGCCTTCCAGAAGGGGAGGCTTGCCCAGAATTCGAGCACGCGCGGAATACCGATGGTCTTGCCGTTGTTCTCCACAAGCTTTGCGGGGGCATAGTCCTTCACAAGCAGCTGGTTCGTGCGCTTGATCATGTCGGGCACGGACTGCATCTTCTTGTTGATTTCGGCGATGAGAGCCTTGGTTTTCGGATCGTTCGGGTCGGCAGTGACTTCTCCGCGTTCGCAGCGGTTGCCGGTCACGAAGCTCTGGCCATCGCTAAAGGTCACGATGGTACGGGAGCAATGGTTGGTGCAGTACTGGCAGAGCTGACCCGGCTGGTTGTGCCAGCTGAAGGTCTTCATGGCATCAAGGCCGATGAACTTGGTCTTGAGTTCCGGTTCGGTCTTGCGCTTTTCTTCCATGAACTTCTTGGTAAGGAGTGCAATACCGATAGCGCCCATTTCGCCCGGACGTTCTGGGCGAATCGGCTTGAGACCGGTGTACTGTTCGAAGGCGCGGAGAACGGCGTTGTTCTTGAACGTTCCGCCCTGCACCACGACCTTCTTGCCGAGGGTGTTGAGGTTGCGGATACGAATCACCTTCGTAAACACGTTGTTGATGATGGAGCGGCAGATACCTGCGATAATGTCTTCGGGCTGCTTGCCGTCGCGCTGTTCGGTGATGATGGAGCTGTTCATGAACACCGTGCAACGGGAACCCAGCTGAGAGGGGCTCTTCGCGTTGAAGGCAAGTTCTGCAATCTTTTCCATCGGAATGCCGAGGCTGCGGGCATAGGTTTCGATAAAGGATCCGCAACCCGAGGAGCAGGCTTCGTTCAGAATGATACCCGTAACCACGCCGTCCTGCACGGAGATGGCCTTCATGTCCTGACCACCGATGTCCAAGATGAAGCTTACGTCGGGGCAAATCTTCTGGGCGGCGTTGGCGTGAGCTACCGTTTCCACCGTGTGGAAGTCGGCATGCACGGCCTTAGCAAACAGCTGTTCGCCGTAGCCGGTTGTACCTACGCCCAAGATGTTGAGCTTACAGCCGTATTCTTCGTAGCGGTCTGAAAGTTCATTGAGGGCGTTCTTGAGCACGGCGAGCGGTTCGCCGTTGTTGCTTGCGTAGAAACCGTCCACGATGTTTTCTTGTTCGTCCATGAGCACGAACTTCGTAGTGGTCGAGCCCGCGTCGATACCCAGGTACACGTTGAGCGTGGAGCCCGAAACAGGCTGCGGGTAGTGGTTTCCGGCCATCTTGTGTTCTTCGAGGAACATCTGGTATTCAGCGTCGTTCTTGAAGAACAAGTCTGCAGCGGCCTTGGCCTTGTTTTCGGCCTGGCGGGTTTCGTTAAAGTGGATGAGTGCGTCCAGCGAACCGTCTTTGCGGTAGAAGCATTCCTGGTCGGCAAACATGGAGCCCAAGGAGAGGGCTGCACCCATGGCTACGAGCACTTCGGAGTGTTCCGGCACAATGGCCTGTTCGTCAGAAATTCCAAGGCGTTCCTTGAAAGCGCGAACAAGCGTCGGGTTAAAGGTCAGCGGGCCACCTTCGAAAATCACGGGCGGCTTGATTTCCATACCCTGGGCAAGACCACCGATGGTTTGCTTGGCAATAGCATGGAAGCTGGAAAGGGCGATGTCTTCCTTGGCGATACCGTTGTTCAGCATCGGCTGGATGTCGGTCTTGGCGAACACGCCGCAACGGCCCGAAATTTCGTAGACCTTTTGGCCACGCTTGGCAAAGCCTTCGAAGGCTTCGGTCTTGATGCGCAAAAGTTCGGCAACCTGGTCGATAAATGCACCGGTACCGCCGGCGCACACGCCGTTCATACGCATGTCAGAGGCAATGAGCTTGCCAGTGGTCTTGTCTTTTTCGAAGAAGACGACCTTGGCGTCCTGGCCGCCGAGTTCAATAGCGACCCTAGATTCTGGGTAGGTGGCGCGCACCGCGAGTGCGTTTGCGACGACTTCTTGTACAAAGAAGGCGTGGGTAGCTTCGGCGAAGGGCTGACCGCCACTTCCGCAGAAGGCGACTCTAAAATTCTTATCGGGGAAAAGTCCGTGGGCCTCACGCAGCACCTCGAAAACCTTCTGTGCCTGCATGGCATTGTGGCGCTGGTAAGTATAGTGCAAAAGCTTGTTGGTCTCTGGATCGACAACCGCGATCTTCACGGTGGTGGAACCAACGTCCACGCCGACCCATAAATCGTTCTTCATATTGCTCATAGTGGGCGTAAATTTAGAAATTTGGGTTGTTTCTGTAAGTAAATTTTAGGGACTTTTCGACGAAAACTGTAAAAAAGAGGATAAATGTTTTTCCTCACCCAAAAAAGGTGCGAAATGTTATATTTCGGCCATGCGATTGTGGCTTACGACATCTCCAGACGATTTTGCTTCGGAATTTGACGACATAGAACAGATGTTTTCCCGCGGGCTTTCGCGCCTGATTCTTTCGAAGCGGGGAAGAGGCGGTTCGCCATATGCAACGGAAAACGATTACGAGCGCTGGCTCATGGCGCTCCCGATGGATTGCCGCGACCGCATTTGGGTGCGTGGCACTCCCGATTTGGCGGAACGCCTGGATGTTCGTGGTTGCGTCGCCGAGGCAGGCTCGCTGCTGGGTGATGTTCCCGAAAGTTGGAAACGCGTGAATACAATTGCCTTTTGCCGCAGCTTGGATCAGCTGGAACAGCTGCCGGAATGGGTGGCGGGTGCGCTCGTCGGTCCGGTATTCCAGCCACAATCAGTCTTTGAACCGGTCCAGTTCCACGGAATTGAACTTGTTGCGAATAAATTAAATGATTTGTCCGGAACGGACGCTCCTAAGATCCCGCAAGTAATTGCCTTTGGCGGCATTGACCACGAAACGCTGGATGAAATCAAAAAACTCCCAGTGCAGGGAGTCTCTGTTCTCGGGGGCATCTGGAATTATGCCGACCCGGTAAATGCGTTTATTAAATTAAGTCGTGCGGTAAATTCAAATGTGTAATGTGTGATGTGTAGTTGTTAATTACTCATCTCACATCCCACATTTCACATCATCTCTAGTCTACTTCTGGACATAAACGCCATTTCTCGGCTTATTCTTGAGCCTGTTGCCAAGCAAGTCAAAGTAAACTGGGTTGCGGTTCAAACGCATGGGCTTGGTGTAGTCGCGTTGATTCCTAGAAACGATGGTTGTCGTGGTGTCCGGTTCCTTGTAGGGCTTATCGGGGTCGTCTACGACCATCTTGATTTTGGCTTGGCTCTTGCATCCGGTTTCGTTGGTGTAGGTTACGGTGTAGTAGCCGCTAAAGTCGCCGTCCACATTCTTGAGGGTGTTTTCGCGGTCGGTCGATTTAAATCCGTTCGGACCTTCCCAGCTCCAGATTTTGCCGTCCCATGGGTGCGGGCCGAATGTAACTGTAGCGCCTTTCGCTACCTTCAAGTCAAGCGATTCGTTCCAACCGCCATCGCCGACTTTGCTGTACGGGATAATCTTGGTGCCGCTGCACGGGGCGACAACCTTCTTCCCGTCGCAAACGCCGATAGAATCGGGTTCTTCGATGACTCTCGGCTCAAAGTCCGGAGTGGGGAATGCTTTCATGAGGGCTGCGGTTTCTGCTGCTGTAATGGGGATGACCGTTCCGTGGCGGGGCGTGAATGCTCCCTTCATTTCGGTATTTTGGACGAACGTGAAGTTTTCGAGGTCAGTACTGCTGGTGAATTGGTAATGTCCGTTCATGTAGCAGTCGTACATTAAAATCCAAGTTCCCTGGTTAATTAGCTTGAAGATGCCTGCACCTTCCACGGCTTCGGTTGTTTGCTGCAGGCCGTCCTTTTTCCGGTACCAGTTGGCAGGCTTAGTGCCGTTCGACTTGGTCAGTTCAAGGGCTCTTACCTTGCTGATGCCGCCGTCGCCCTCGTTCTTGTAGAAGGCGTGGTAGTATTTATCGGCCGGATTATAGACGATATCCATGTCGATGGTTGACTTGCCTCGGCTATAGTAGTAGATGGGGTCGCTTTCGAGGTCGGTAAAGTCTTTGTTGGCGTATGCAAAGAAGACTTGGTCATATTCAATGGTGCCGTCGTTGGTCAGCAGCGAGAAATACACGAGCGGACGGCCCTTGGTTCCGTCGCCGTTGTCGTAGGTGTCGTCCCAGATGGTTTCCGGGGCCCACACGCGGGTCACATTTGCAAAGTTCTTGCCCTTGTAGCGATCGGGGAAGTGTACCGTACTGTGTTTCCAGTTGATTAAGTCCTTGGACTTCATGAGTACCATGCCGCGGTTGCTGGACCAGCCTTCGGAGCTCTTCATGTCGGTATTCACCATGTAGAACCAACCGTCGGGGCCGCGCATCACGTGCGGGTCGCGGAGTCCCTTCTTGACGCTCACCGTATCGGCGGCCACAACGCGCTTGCCCCCGTTCATCGCCGTATAGTTGAATCCGTCGTTGCTCAGCGCGTAGTAGATGTTCTCGTTGTCGTTTGCCGGGAAATACACGAAAAGATAGTTGGAATACGGTTCGAACCCATGGATCGAGATGGTGAATTCCTTCTTTTCGGTTTGTCCGGAGGCTGATTCAAGGTTCTTCATGGTCGCCGTCAGGGTGACTTCCTTGTTTTCGCCAAGGAGACGGCCCTTGATTTTTCCGTCGTGTCCGAGGAATAGCGTATCGCTGCTTTCCCAGGTGGCAGGGACTCGGGTATACTGCCTGATGGTATCGGGGAGGTTCAAGTCGTTGTAGAGGTCGTTGGCGTTGGAATCGACTTCATAGTAGAAGACTGTTTGCCAAAACGGGGCTATTACGGGTTCTTGTGCAAAAACAGCCCCTGCTAAAGCGATAGCCAGTGGTAAAATGCGCTTCATACTTAAATCTCCGAACCTCTAAATTGATGGACTAATGACCTGTTATAAATATAACTCCACTTTGGCGGGCTTTTTTGTCAACTTTAATAAGAATATTGACATTTTTTCCATGGTTATAATGTACTTTATATCACATGTTGTAAGGGGGAAAACATATAAATATGTTGCAAAAGGGCTTTTTCTCCAAAAAAAAGGCATATTCCAAGTTGGAATAAGTCAAGTTGGTCTATTTTGGCCATTAAGCATTATATTAGGGTTATATGGAACGGAAGCGCGCAAAGATTTTAGTCATTGACGACACCAAGACGAATATTGAAGTGCTCGAGGGAATTTTGTCCAACGAGTACGATGTTTTTGTGGCTTTAGATGGCAAAAAAGGCCTCGCCTTGACAGAAAAGGTCAAACCGGACCTTATTTTGCTTGACGTGATGATGCCAGAAATGGATGGTTACGAAACGCTTCGTCAAATGAACGAGAAAAAACTGGTCGAAAATACGCCGGTGCTGTTCCTGACGGCCAAAGCAGATTCCAAGAGTGAACAGACTGGCCTTGACCTTGGCGCGGTGGATTACATTACTAAACCGTTCCACCCGAATTTGGTGCAGCTGCGCATTAAAAACCAGTTGGAATTCAAGCACCAGCGAGACCATTTGCAGGAACTGGTGGAAGAAAAGACCCTGGATTTGCGTAAGACCTTGAAGGTGATGCTGACTAGTCTCGGTGCGCTTGCGGAATACCGTGACCCAGAAACCGGTGCCCACATTAAGCGTACCCAGGTGCTGGTGCAGATGCTTGCCGAAACCCTCCGCGAACATCCTCGCTTTAAGGATGCGATTCCGAACAACGAATTTATTGATTACTATGCGACTGCCGCTCCCTTGCACGATATCGGCAAGGTGGGCATTCCCGATGAAATTTTGCGTAAGCCGGCCCGCCTGAACGAAGAAGAGTGGGCGGTCATGAGTACCCATGCCCAGATGGGCTACGATGTGTTGGTGAATGCGACCCATGAACTCAAGGACCATCCGCTGGTGCGTATTTCGGCAGAAATCATTTTGAATCACCACGAACGCTTTGATGGCGCGGGTTATCCGAATGGCCTTAAGGGGGATGATATCCCCGTGGGAGCCCGCTTGATGGCTGTGGCCGACGTGTACGACGCTCTAGTTTCGAAGCGCCCGTATAAAGAAGCTTACCCCCATGAAGTGGCGGTGAAGGAAATCCTGGAAGGCAGAGGTACTCAGTTTGACCCCGATGTGGTGGATGCCTTTATGTCCTTTGAATCCAAGTTGCCCGAAATATACGAGCACTATAAGGAAAGTCCGTAAGGAGCCGTTTTGACCCATAATCCACTGAATGCACAACGTCGTCGCTTAAGAAACCGCATCTCAATGGTGTACATGTTGCCGACTTTTGTGGCAGCAGTGGCTTTGGTCTTTCTTTTTTCTTCGGCGGTGCGTTCCATGTTGGTGGAATCTGCGGTCGCCAATACCGAAACGGCCCTGCGTGAACGCGTGCAGACCGAAATCGAAGCCTTCCTGAAAGTCCGCGAAGACAGTTTCTTGGGGGTTGCGAAACGTGTACAGCAGGTGACCAAGGATAACGCCATTAGGCCCTTGCTTTACAAGCAGACTCAGACAGCCGAAGGTATTGTGGATGTTTATTTCGGGACTACCGATGGCGACTATATTTCGGGCAGGGGCTTGAAACTGGAAAGCGGAAAGACGGAATTCCGCACCACGGGCTGGTATCTGGAAGCTTCGCGTAAAAGGGGCCTTGCCTATACGGGACCTACGATCCGTAAAAGCATCAACCGTCAGGTTCTTTCTCTTTCGTACCCGATTTGGGATAAGAATCAAAAGTTCAGGGGAGCCTTGGGCGAAGATATCAATCTGCACAAGGTTAGGCTTACCATGGGTGCCCTCGCCAAGGAAGAGGGTGGCATTACGATGTTGGTGGCAAGCGAAAGCGACAACTTGCTGACCTATTTCCCTTATGAAACCAACCGTGGAAAAGTCTTGCAGGACAGCGTCGAAAACTTGCTGTTGCTGATTTCTGACAAGTTTAGCTCGGACACCTTGATGGACGGGCGCATTTTGCGTTTTGAAAAGACCAATGAACATCACCAGCAGTTGATTTTCATGGTGACGCCCCTAAAGCAGTTGCCGTTCTATATCGTGCATGTCAGTCAGCATAACAAGATTGCGGCCAGCATCGATAACCATACCGATACCATGCTGGGCGTGGTCGCTTTCTTCGTGTTTGTGCTGATGGGACTTGCGGCCTTGTGCTCCCATATTCTTTTCCGTCGCTATATCCAGAGAGACTTGAACGACAGTGTGAATTCCAGTACGCTTTTCGATACGCTGCTGTGGAAGGGCAATAACTTTAACATCATTCTGACTAATGAAAATTTCGATATCTTGCATGCCAGCGCCTATGTGATGGATTTCTTGAACGGTGGCGAGGACATGAAAGAAGAAAGCCTGTTCAAGTTCTTTACTTCGGATGACTTTAATAAGTTTGCCCATCGAGTGGCTATGGGCGGACAGCTGCTTGCCAGTGAACGCAGAACCATTGTGCGTGTGGAAAATGCCGATGGGGAAGTGGCATGGTGGGGCATGACTTTCCAGGCGCTGGTAGAAGACAATGGCGCAACTCGATTCTTGATTATGATCAATGACGAAACGAGCGGAATCCAGAAAGATACGATTTTGGATACGATTATGCTTTCGGGCGATCATTCGATTTTGATCATTTTCGACAGGAACCTGCATATCAAATATATGTCTCGCCAGCTTGCTGAATTCTTGGGCAAGGAATGGCGTGCTTTTGTGGGGCTTTCTATTAACGAGCTTTCGGATATGGGGCTCCCTGAATCCATGATCAAGGCGGTAATCGATTCGTACAAGAAAGATGAAGTCTGGAAAGATTCCTTGATGCTCAAACCCGAAAACGGCACCGAAGAAACCTGGTTCCGTGGCGAAGGTTGTACCTTGAAGGTGCAAGAGGCTGTTGTGGGCTACATGCTTTCGATGATTGATATTTCGGAAGTGGTGGCAGCCCGCGAAATTGCTGAACAGGCGACCCAGGCGAAGAGTGAATTCCTTGCCAACATGAGCCATGAAATTCGCACGCCGATGAACGCCATTATCGGTATGGCGCACTTGATTTCAGAGACGAATCTGGATAATCACCAGCGAGGATTTGTAGACCGAATCAGCCATGCGGCAAAGTCTTTGCTCGGAATTATCAACAATATTCTAGACTTCTCGAAGATTGAGGCGAAAAAGCAGGATTTGGAAATCACGCAGCTTGTGCTGCAAGATGTGATTGGCGAAGTGGCGGCTCTTGCCGAGGTGCGTATCGCTGGCCGTCCGATAGAATTGATTGTGGATGTGGACCCGGATATTCCTGAAATCTTGATGGGTGACCCGCTCAGGCTTTCGCAGATCTTTACGAACCTGATTAACAATGCGACCAAGTTCACCGAAAAGGGTGACATTACCCTGAGTGTCAAGCTGTTGCAACAGGCGAACAATATGGTCAAGCTTTATATCTGTGTCAAGGATACAGGTATTGGCATGACTCAAGAACAGGTTTCGCGCTTGTTTAACGCGTTTACGCAGGCGGATGGTTCGACGACCCGCAAGTATGGCGGTACGGGCCTCGGACTTGTGATTTCCAAGTCCTTGGTGGAACTCATGGGCGGTCAGCTGCAGGTCTCGAGTGAATCGGGTGTAGGCTCGCAGTTCTTCTTTACGATTTCGCTCCCGGTGGCGGCCCAGGCGGGCGAGCCCAAGTGGAAAAATGAAGACCGCTTTACGAACAAGAATGTGCTCTTGGTTGATGACTGTGCCAATTTGCGTACAATTTTGAGGCATTACTTGAACAAGTTGCGTTGTGTCGTCGAAGAGGCGAGCTCCGTAGACGAAGCTCTGGATTTGATTCAGGCGCACGAAGAAGCGGGCGAGGCTCCGTACGATTTGTTCCTGGTTGATTACAGCATGCCGATTTTGAATGGCTTTGACTTTGTGCATGGCTTGACCGAAAACATGAAGTCGATTCCGAAGGTGTTGATGCACCCGATTCATTTTGACGAAAACGAACTGAATACGGCTAAGAGCCTGGGCTTTAACAGCAACGTGTCTAAGCCGCTCCAGATTAGCACGCTCCTGAGCGCCCTGCAAGAAGCCTTCGGTTTCCCGCTGACTTACAAAAAAGTCGAGAAAAAGGAAAAGGGCAAGATTTACTTTAAGGAAGCGAAGATCCTGCTGGTTGAAGATAACCAGATGAACCAGGAATTGGCTGTGTCGCTCTTGAATAGCGTGGGCCTTACCGCGATGATTGCGAATAACGGTAAAGAAGCGTTGGATATGCTCAAGAAGGATGCCTTCGACATGGTGCTCATGGATATCCAGATGCCAATTATGGATGGTCTGACTGCGACCAAGAAAATCCGCGCCCGCGAAGATGAATACTTCAAGAAGGTGCCGATTTTGGCCATGAGTGCCCGCGCCTTCCAGAAAGATACCGAAGAATGCCTTGAAGCGGGCATGAACGCGCACATTGTAAAACCGATTGACCCGACCATTTTGTACGAAGAAATGGCGAAGTTCTTGCCGGTGGCCGCCGAAACGCCCAATGTGGGTAAGTCCGAAGCTCCGGACCTTTCTCAAGACGACAAGGATTTCTTGGGCTACTTCCAGAAGGTCAAGGATTTCGATGCGGAATCGGGACTTTACCACGTGAACAACAACCGCAATATGTTCCTTAAGATATTGCAGGGCTTTGTTCGCGACTATGGTGGAAACTCCTTCAATTTGCGTGCTCTTATTGAACAGTTCCATTACGAAGAGGCTACCCGTATCGTGCATACCATTAAGGGCCTTTGCGGAACCATAGGTTCTAACAATGTGCAGAAATTGGCGGCAGACCTAGAAGCGGAATTGGAACAGAAACAGTGCGATTTCTCAGTTTACAATAAGTTTGAAGAACGTCTGCGTGCTCTCATTGGAGATTTGCAGATTGTGCTTTCGGATATTGTTTCGGAGCAGAATACACCTGCACAAAAGACTCAGGACCCCGAAGCGAATAAGAAGTTGACTGAAGCTGTCAAGGCGCTAAAGGATGCGGTGGATACTTGTTCTTCGACCCAGTGCAAGCGTATTCTTGATGGCATTGAAAATATTGCCTTCGAGCCGAACCAAGAAGTTCTGCTGCATAAGTTGAAGGAACTGTTGGACGATTACGACTTTAGCGAAGCGTCCGAAATCCTTGAATCACTTGAAAAGACTCTGGTCTAGTGTAGGACCATTGCTGCGATAAACGCGAGCGCCACAATCACTGCCGCCGCGATGGCGAGCGGGTTCGCCTTGTTCTTCTTTTCGCCGAATTCATTCTCGACAATTTCGTCGTAATCCGGTGTCTCGAGGTCGGTAAATTCCGCACCCTCGGACCAGCCGGTATTCTTGTCGCTTCCGCAATGCGGGCAGAACGTGGCGTTGTCTTTAATTTCTGAATGGCAATGAGGACAGAGCATAGAAAAAAGATAGTATATTTGGTGGATATGAAACAGATTACTTTGTGCGCTTTGTTATTTTCCTTGATGATTGTTTTTACTGCATGCTTTGACGAAGACAGTGCTTCTCCGGCAAAAAGCGACGAAAACATTGATTTGTACACCGATCCGGACGATAAGAACAATAAAGATAACGACGAAACGGTCCGTAAGAACGATTCTTCCGGTAAAAGCATTCAAGAACTCAAAAGAATGTTCGAAGACAAAAGCGTGTCCTATTCAATTCGTGTGGATTCTTCAGTTAACGAGGCTGCCGGAACGATTGCGTTTTTTGTCCCGACAATACAGAAAATGTGTGTGACTCAAGAAAATGAACGTGTTTTCAAGAATGTAGTCTTGGAAAAGGATTTTGTAAAAAGCGAGACTTCAATTTCTAAAGCTCGCTATGAAGTCTTTAATGATACGCTCATTCTTTACGGCAAAATGTATATGTTTACAGATTACGCAACACAGGGCGATTTGTATGTGAGCGATCATCACGACGGCATTTATGGTACTTGGTATAGCACTGGCTGTTCGGGTGGGCGTCATTCGAAACTTTATTGCAACGATGATGAAGATAAGTCTTATACCTATCTAAAACTTGATATCGGCAAAGACTATATCGAAGTGGATGGGCGACACGTTGTTGGACGTTTGCATAAATACTGCGGTGGATGCAATGTTCCTGTTGCCAATTCAGCTTTTCTCGGGGCCTTTGGCAAATTTATGGAAGATACGATAAGCTATTCCTTTGAACCTTCTTTGGTTGAAGGGCGTCTTTCTGATATACCATATTGGATAACTTATAGCGTTTTGGATTCATTAGTGCTCTTTGAATACCCTGAACGCACGGTGTCAATCAGGCAAGATATTGAAGTAGAAACGAGAATAAAGATTTCTTTAACGGTTTCTAGCGGAGATTTTAACTGCCATGCGACTACTTATATGTATGATTTTGAACGGATTCCTGATGAATTTTGCGAAGAATCTAGACCCGAAGAGGTATCGGGAATACGCAAGAATGTTTATACCACTGACTATTATCGTTTTCGTTCAAATGGTGTTTGGTATAATTATGTCGCAGAGCTGTATTATATTCCGGTAGACGAGAAGAAAGAATTTAACGACTGCTTGGAAGAACTTCGCGCCGCCTACAAAAAAGAAAAAAAGCCTATTGAGTAATTGTTCGTTGTAAAAAAACACCTCGGAAAAATCCGAGGTGTTTTTTTTTAAGCTTTTGGCTTATGCCGCTAAGCGGCAAAGCCGCATTTCATCCGTGAGCAACAAAGCCCTCGGGTGTTAACCGAGGGCGGTTGCGAGAGCGAGGCGATATCACATTTTTAATCTGCGATAGAGCCGAGCGGTCTCATTAGAGCTTGTTGTTAGAACCAAGAACGTCGACGATCTTGTGTTCGTACATCTTCTGCATGTTTTCGCGAGCCGGCTTGAGGTACTGGCGCGGGTCGAAGTGTTCCGGATGTTCGTCGAAATACTTACGGATAGCGGCAGTCATGGCGAGACGGCTGTCAGAGTCGATGTTGATCTTGCAAACAGCGGACTTGGAAGCTTCGCGGAGCTGTTCTTCCGGAATACCGACGGCATCCGGGAGCTTGCCACCGTGGGCGTTGATGGTATCGACTTCGTCCTGCGGAACAGAAGAAGAACCGTGGAGAACGATCGGGAAGCCCGGGAGCTTCTGTTCGATGGCGTGGAGCACGTCGAATGCCAGGGGAGGCGGAACGAGCTTGCCAGTCTTCGGGTCGCGAGTGCACTGTTCCGGCTTGAACTTGTAAGCACCGTGGCTGGTACCGATGGAGATAGCGAGGGAGTCGCAGCCCGTACGGGTAGCGAAGTCGATCACTTCTTCCGGCTTGGTGTAGTGAGATTCTTCAGCCTGGACTTCGTCTTCCACACCGGCGAGCACGCCGAGTTCAGCTTCGACGGTCACGTCGTGCTGGTGAGCGTATTCAACAACCTTCTTGGTGAGGGCGATGTTGTCTTCGTACGGAAGAGCGGAACCGTCGATCATCACGGAAGAGAAACCGTTGTCGATGCAGTCCTTGCAGAGTTCGAAAGAGTCACCGTGGTCGAGGTGGAGCACGATCTGCGGATTGGCGCAGCCGAGTTCCTTGGCGTATTCAACAGCACCCTGAGCCATGTAGCGGAGGATGGTGCCGTTTGCGTAGTTACGAGCACCCTTAGAGACCTGCATGATCACCGGAGACTTCTGCTTCACAGCAGCCTGCACGATGGCCTGCATCTGTTCCATGGTGTTGAAGTTGAAAGCCGGGATAGCGTAGCCACCCTTAACAGCCTTTGCAAACATTTCCCTGGTGTTCACCAGGCCGAGTTCCTTGTAAGAAACTGCCATTTGTTTTACCTCTTGATTTGATTGGCGACTTGCATCGCCGGTTAAAAGTTACGGGGCTAAAAATAGCAAATTTAAACTGCTTTGTCACGCAAAATGCAAAAAAAGAAACCCCGCACCAAGTGCGGGGTGACTTTAGTGGAAAAGTATTCCGTTAGGCTTACTTAGCTTCCTGCTGCTGAAGAGCCTTGTCCTGGATCACGAGGTCCACGCGACGGTTCTTCTGGCGGCCTTCCTTGGTGGAGTTGTCAGCGACCGGCATGGTCATACCGAGACCCTTGGCCGTGAGTCGATCTTCAGCGATACCCTGTTCCACAAGGAATGCCTTCACGTTATCGGCACGCTGCTGGGAAAGCTTCATGTTGTGTTCTTCGGAACCGGTGTTGTCGGTGTTACCTTCGATGGACACGTTGAACTGCTGGTACACGGAAAGAATACCGGCCACCTTGGCGAGGCTCGTCTTCAAGTCGGCCTTGAGGTCGGCCTTGTTCACGGCGAACAAGATGTCGGACATGGAAAGGATAATGCCGCGAGCGGACTTGGTCACCTGAATCATCTGGGACTGCAGTTCGTTCAGCTTGTTCATGGCTTCCTGCTGGCGAACTTCAGCCTTGGCGCGTTCTTCGGCGAGTTCCTTCTGGAGGTCGGCTTCACGCTGGTTGGCAGCCTTCAAAGCGGCTTCCTGGGCGGCTGCTTCGGCCTGGAACTTTTCCTGGTTCTGCTGCATTTCGGCCTGGAGGCGGGCTTCCTGGTCCTTCATCTTGGCCTTTTCAGCTTCGAGGTCGTTCACCTTACCGGTGCGGGCCTTGTTGATCTGTTCCTGAATAGCTTCGATAGAACGAGCGGTGGCGGCGCGCTTTTCCCACTTTTCAGCGGTGCTGTTGCGGTATTTCTGGGTTTCGGCCTGGGCGGCGATCGTCTTGGCGTAAGTGTCGCACTTGGTGGCGAGAGCCTTGGTTTCGTCAGATTCTGCGTCGTCATTGTAGGCGGCGTCGAGGGCGATGAGGTTGTTCTTGGCGGCGGCAAGTGTGTATTTGGCAGAGGTGGCGTTGGCCGGAATATCCTTGGCGGCTTTGTCAATTGCAGTCTGGCAGGCTTCCACGGCGTTCGGGCCAGAAACTTCTTCGGCAGCGAAGGAGAGAGCGGCTGCCATGGCGCTAATCATCAAAAGGTTTCTCGTTTTCATTACTTGGCACCTCCGTTCTTGGTTTCCTGGTCAAGGATGCTCTGGTAAAGGAGCTTGCGTTCGACATCGCCTCTCAGTTCTTTTTCGACTTTTTCGTCTTCTTTCTTGGCGGCGTCAAGTTCGGCGTTTGCGACAGCGAGTCTGTATTCAAGAGAGCTCTGTTCGGCAAGGGCGGCGGCTTCTTCTTCGTCACCGTCGGCCTGCAGGGCCTTGGCGGAGTCGAGCTTTGCATTGGCAGATTCGAGCTGGGCGGCATCGACCTTGGCTTCTTGTGCAATAGTCTTGTTGGAGTCTGCAAATTCGATAGACTTGGCTGCGTTTACGCTACCGGCACAGCCGGAAAGGGAGGCGAGGGCCAGGGCGGCCATACCCGCAACGAGTATTCTGGATTTCATTAAAATCTCCTTTTGGGGTTAAAAGTCGTGAGGTAATATATAAAAATTGTAAGTTCGAGTAGTAATTGCTTGTTCCTTATATATAGTAAGCGTACATAAAGGGCCTAGTTTTGTTAACAACTTTTTTCAATCCCTTTTAAAACATACAACGTTGTGGGAATAGGGCTCATTGGGATGGATTTTCCTATATTTTCACTCGCAAAAATTTTTAACAAGGACATTGTTATGGCAAAGATTGCTATTCTCGGTTACGGTAACCTGGGCCGCGGTGTGGAATGCGCCGTGAAGCAGGCTCCGGATATGGAACTCGTCGCTGTTTTCACTCGTCGTGACCCCTCTACGGTCAAGATTCAGACGGCTGGCGTTCCGGTGTTGAACGTTTCTGAAATGGAAGCCTGGAAGGACAAGGTGGACGTGCTCATCATTTGCGGTGGCTCTGCTACGGACCTGCCGGTGCTCACCCCGAAGTACGCCTCCATGTTCAACGTGATCGACTCCTTCGACACCCACGCCAAGATTCCGCAGCACTTCGCTGCCGTTGACGCTGCTGCCAAGGGCGCAAACAAGATCGCCATGATCTCTGTCGGTTGGGACCCGGGTATGTTCAGCCTGAACCGTGTGTACGCTCAGTCTATCCTTCCGGAAGGCAAGGACTACACGTTCTGGGGCAAGGGCGTTAGCCAGGGCCACAGCGACGCTGTCCGCCGCATCAAGGGTGTGAAGAATGCCAAGCAGTACACCTGCCCGGTCGAAGCTGCTCTCGAAGCCGTGCGTAGCGGCTCCATGCCGGAACTCACCACTCGCCAGAAGCACACTCGTCTCGTTTACGTGGTTGCCGAAGAAGGTGCCGACAAGGCCTACATCGAAAACGCCATCAAGACGATGCCGAACTACTTCGACGAATACGACACTACCGTCAACTTCATCAGCGAAGAAGAATTCAACAAGAACCACAGCGGCCTCGCTCACGGTGGTTTCGTAATCCGTACCGGCAAGACCGGCATGAACAAGGAACACACGCACGTGATTGAATACAGCCTCAAGCTCGATTCCAACCCGGAATTCACGACGAGCGTTCTCGTGGCTTACGCCCGCGCCGCTCTCCGCATGAAGGCTAATGGCCAGACCGGTTGCAAGACCGTTCTCGACGTGCCGCCTGCATACCTCAGCACCTTGAGCGACGAAGAATTAAGGGCTCATTGTCTGTAGTGCAACGCTCGCAATTGAAAAAATAGTCTCGGATGAAAAATTCCGGGGCTTTTTTGCTTGAGTATATTTTTTTATCTTGTATGCAAAATGGATAGGTTGTTTATGAAAATGTATCAAATGCTTTTTGGGATCGCTGCTTTAGGCGTATCCTGTTTTAATGCTGCATGTAGCTTTGATGATAGCTCGTCATCGGCAGTCAAGCCCGATTATACCGTTTATGAAGGAACCTTGGTTGATGAACGGGACGGTCAGGTCTATAAAACAGTAACCATCGTTGATAAGTACGACGATTCTGTCACTTGGATGGCTGAAAACCTGAATTTTGAGCCTAAGATCGGGAAAAGTTTCTGCCATGAATGCGAAAAATATGGTCGACTCTATACGTGGGCGGCGGCCGTGGATTCGGCGGCGGAATTCAGTGATGAAGCCAAGGGGTTTGGTTTTCATAATTTCATGTTGTCAGGGTACATAGAATTAGAGGGACATGTTCGAGGGGTGTGCCCTGAAGGTTGGCGCCTGATTGATTACAATGATTTCGATTGGTTTAGGATGCTTACCAAAAGCGGTGATCCCGTTAATTATGCGGTAAAAATGATGAAGTCCGCAACGGACTGGAACGGAATCGATGAATTCGGTTTGAATATCCTTCCTGCTGGATACCATTATGAAGGTACTTATTACGCAACTCCTTCTGCAGAGCCTGAACATGTGGTTGAATGGCGTGAAGGTGGCGAGGCGGCCTATTTTTGGACATCGAATGACCATGGTAATGCGGATGGTGCTTTTGCGGAGTATTTTGCCCCGGAGAATTATGATCCTGTGTTTCCAGATGTCCAGAAGTCCAAGGTCTTAACCAAATTTTACGGGCTTTCGGTACGTTGTATAAAACGGTAGCTCGATATCTGTGGCGCAGTTATTTGGTGGTTGCTACCGAAAAAATTTCTGGTTGATTTCGATTTCAAGGCCTGCGTAACGCGGGCCTAATTTTTTGCGTAGGGTCGTGGTAAGTCCGTCAGAAGTGCCTTTGTAGGGGTAGTTGAATCGCACCTTCATTTCGGGGTGTAGACGCTTAATTTCGGCCTTGATGACTTGGGCGAGTTCGCATTCCTTAGGGCGACTCGGGTCGTAGAGAATTCCGATGTCAGTGTTGCGGACTTTGCCGTTCAATTCGGGCGTAAAACTGTGGATGCCGAGATGAATGATTTCTTTCTTGGCGTTTGCTTTCACGAATTTTTCAATGGCGGCGCGGTATTCGTTCCAATAGGCGGTGGCTTGCGGTTTCGCCTTTGCGACCGTCGCTTTATCGAGCGCTTCGTAGTATTCGCTAAACGCACTCTTGTTGGTGATGGTGCGGTTCAGGTCCACGAACAGACGCGAATACTTTCCTTCGCAACTAAATTCCGGCTTTGCGAATTTCACCAGCTTGCGGAATACTTGTGCAGCTCCGATGTCGTAGGCACGGTGAGTCTTTAAGACTTCAGCGGGAACGGCCTTCTTGAAGGCGGCGGGCAGGCGATTGCTCGCATGTTCGCAAGTAAGCATGAGTTTCATTATTTCAACCGATCCTTCAAAGCGGAAATTTCCTTTTGGCTCATACCCAATTTTTCCAGGTATTTTTCTGTGGCCGTGACCCAGTCGGCGTTTCGGGTGTCAGAAATGTTGACGCCTTCGGCGTGATACACCGCCTTCAGATTCCTGAGAACGACGGCCTTGAAGAAATCGATTTGTTGTTCATTCAAGGCGACCTGTATGTCGTTGATTACGGTGAAGTAGTTGCTGAATGTTTTTGCGTAATCAGCCTGGATTTCTTCAGCGGTAGCGCCCATTAAGGCTTCCAAGACGGCGATTGTAAAACCGGTACGGTCCATGCCGTAGGTGCAATGTACCAGATACGGACCTTCGTGCTCAATCATGTAGCGGAACCCTGCCACAAGTCCTTCCTTGAAAGACCTAGAAAAGAATTCAGGGGGAATATCCAAAAAGATGACGTTTTGCGTTGAATAATAAGTGGTTTCGTAACCCTTGTTGGAGTATGCTCCGTTCTCCGAATCGGCTAGGTTGATGAAGGTGGCTACGCCAGCTTCTTTTGCCAGGGAATCTGCGTAGTAATTGCGGCCGAGATAAAGGTAGATGGGACTGGAAGAACGGTAAAGTTTGTTTGCGCCCATGCCTGTGGTATGAACTTCTCTGAAGTTTGCGAAATCTTCAATGGAAAGGTCTGGGTAGCTTTCTGCGTAGGCTCCCATGTATTGGGTGTTGCGCATGATGTCAAGACCCAATAGATAGCCGCCTTGTTCTTTCATGGATATAGAAACTTCTAGGGGCGCGTTTACGGCCGTTATTCTGAGGACTTCTGCCATTTTGGCGTAATGGGCGGTCAAGACAAGTTGATCAGAACCTTTGTTTGCTGCGACGAGGAATCCAGCGATAGGCACGTCGCCAGAGTATTCTGCTACAGGCATTTCAAGAGTGTCGTAACCGTTGATGGCAACGGTTACAATATCGCCAATTTCAAACCGCGTCAAGAAAGAATCTGCCGGATAGTCTAGATACAAGTTGCCGGATGTAATTCCTTCTTCATTGAGGATTAAATGAAGTACGCTAGTATCTTCAATGACAGCTTCGTAAGTGGTTGTGTCGACAGGGATTGTGTCTACCGGTGCCGTAGTGTCAGAGCTTGTAGCTGTGTCTGGAACTACGATTTCTTCGGGAATTGTAGTGTCAGGCTTAGCTGGTTCTTCGGCAACTGTAGTGTCCGCAGCTGCGATTTCTTCTCGTGTTGCTTGAGGTTCTTCAGCCTCGTTTGCAACAAAAGTTGAAACGGAATTGCTACAGGCTATAAAAGCCTGCGTGCAGATAAGGAGTCCCGCAAGAATCGACCAGTTCTTTCTCATTAGGGATAAATATATTCTTTTAAATTCCGTATAGTCTATTTTCTGCTAGACATTTCGCCAATTTGCCGTATTCGTATACAAAATCGTCGCGGTCAGGATCTGCGCCGACAGCTTTCACGAGGGCACTTGCGAGTGTGCCGCGTTTGAACATTTCAATAAGCAACGCCTGCGAATGGGCACTGATTTTAGATTTTACGCATTCTGTGATTTTCTGGATGAGTTCGCCGGCGGTGATTTCGCTGGCGTCAAATCCCCAAATCTTCAGATAATCGCGGTCGCTAATCACCGTCTTCTCGGCGGCATGAGTCGTGTCTAGTAGAATCTTGGCGAGTGCGTCTGTATCGAGGGCGCGAATTTCAGCTTCGCTTGCGAAAGCGCCTTCTGCAAGGCCCTTGAGTACAGCGACTTCCCATTCGGCAATCGCAATGTCGGCATCAGGGCATTCCTGAATGTCGACCAGACGAATTTCTACGGCACCGCGGTCAAAGCGGGCGATGGCACCACGGCTGTTCAAGAAGAAATGGTTCAGCAAATGTTCCGGATCGTAAGGCGCAATGTCTGCCTTCACACGGTTGAAAATCTGCTCTTCGTAATCCTTGTAAGTAAAGACCGCTTCCGGAATCACCTTGCCTGTAATACTCGGGATTTTCTCTTGATTGTGGCGGTAAGTTTCGATTCGTCCATCCAAGAATCCGCAGTACTTGCTGTCCAAAAACGGGCTGGAGGCTGCTACGGCAGGAATTAGCGGCAGCAGTGCACGAATGGCGGCGTGCAACTTACCGAATTCCTCGTCGCCGTTAAAGGAAAGGTTGATGTGTGTGGATTGCAGATTCGCCCAACCGTGGCCTTTACAGTTAAAGATACGGTCGTAGGCCTGGTAAATGTCCAAGCAATCGTAGGGCCAAAGCTGCATTACGGCCGGGTCCATAAAGGGGTGTGCCGCCGTCGGCAAGAGCATCGCATTAATGCTCTTGAGCGATTCGTTTGCCTTCAAGATTTCGTGATGGAATGTCTTGCCCAAATGCTTCAGGCTGTCGACAGGCTGTGCGCACTTGAATTCCAGCACATGGCTCACGAGCTCGTTAGAAAGGCCGATGGGTCCGTGTTCTACGTCCGAAAGCTGTTCGCCGTTCTTGTCTTTTCCAAGCGGTACATCAGCGCGGGGGAGTACATCAAGAGTATCACGATCCACGATCATGTACTCCATCTCGATGCCGTAACGTTGCCATAACTTATAATTCATATAAAAACCTCAAAGCACCGTAGGTGCGTACTCATACCTCAAAGGCACGAAGTGCCGACCTCATACCTCTAGAACCATTCCCTTTCGTGCTGTTGCAATTTATGTTGTGCGGCGTTCATGCGGTCTTCGATGCGGTGGCGCAGCGATCTCATGATGGCGAGATAAACCTTGCTCTTGCCCACGCCATCTTCAATTCCCGCGTCAATACTCGGGTTGTCGTTCACTTCGATGACAATCGGGTGACCATGCCATTCTTTCAAATCTACGCCGTAAAGCCCGTTGCCAATCAAGCTGCAAATACGGAGTGCTGTCTTCACGATTCCATGCGGAACCATCTCGATAGGAATACTTTCACACTTGCCCGAAAATTCTTCGCTCTGCTTGTCGTTGCTTTCCCAGTTGTAGATTTGCCAGTGGCCCTTGGCCATGTGGTATTTGCAAGCATAAAGCGGCTTGCCGTCAAGAACGCCCACGCGCCAGTCAAATTCCGTCGGCGTAAATTCCTGCGCAATCAAAAGATCGCTGTGCTGGAACATTTCGTCGAGAATCTGTTCGAGTTCTTCCTTGTTGGTTGCCTTCTTCACGCCCATGGAGAAACTCGAATCCGGCGACTTGATTACCATCGGGAATCCGATTTCCTTGGCGAGCGTGTGGCG
This sequence comes from Fibrobacter sp. UWT2, assembly GCF_900142545.1. Taxonomy (NCBI): domain Bacteria; kingdom Pseudomonadati; phylum Fibrobacterota; class Fibrobacteria; order Fibrobacterales; family Fibrobacteraceae; genus Fibrobacter; species Fibrobacter sp. UWT2. Next base: position 35,393 of record NZ_FRBF01000002.1, read on the forward strand.
GTTTTCGGCGTGCGCGATAATCGTCTTCGGCGAATGAATCTTGGCCGCCTGCATCAGTTCTTGCAGGTACACTTTGTTGGAACAGCGCAGGATGCTGTCCGGATCGTCAATCACTGCAATACCCTGCGACTGCGCACGGCGAGCGAAACTGTAAGTGTAATGGTTTACGTTCGTGGTTTCGCGGATAAAAATGGCGTCGAATTCGCCTACGCGCGGGTAGTCCTTCTTGGTAATCATCTCCACGCGGAAACCCGTTTCTTCGGCGGCCTTGATAAAGTTCTGAATGGCCTGCGCATTGCTCGGCGGCTCCACTTCGTCAGGGTTCGTGAGAATGCCCAAGTCGTACAGGTAATCTTCTTCCTTGCTGGAAGCATAGCGCGTTTTCTCAAAGTATTCTTGCGCAAACTTATCGACGAATTCCATGTGCGATTCGGGAATTTCATCCACGCAAATCGGGCGAATACTCTGGATAAACCACTTCTGCTTGAACACGAATTTCGCGCGCAGGAGCGGGGCCTGGAACAGGCGGTAAAGTTCCTGCGAAAGCTCCAAATATTGCGGGCTCACGTTCTGACCGAAGTAAATCGAAAGCACGAATTCCGTACCGGTGAGTTTGTGCAGACTCTTTTGGATCAGGTTGTCGATTTCATCGGAAATGTGCTTGATGACCGCCGGGGCCTTGAAGTCGCGCATGTTCTTGACGCCCGGAATTACCTTGTGCCCGCGAGCCTCGGCCAGCAGCGACACGTAGTAGCCTTTGCTTTGGTAGTTGTAATCGCGGCAGAGGTTGAATACACGCAGGTTGCGTTCGTTAGTGTATTTGCTCGAAATCAGGTAGTCCTGTGCCGAAATGATGTCGATGCCAGGAACGTGCAATTTCCAGTGCTTGGGATTGTTCACCACAATCAGTTTTTTCATGATTTTATGCCGTTATTTCTTATTCTCAATAACAAGCACGTTGCCGTCGTAAGTCATAACGCCGAGCAAAATGCTGTGGATTAATCTAAACTTGTCTACTTTGTAGTAAGGCATCTTGTGCAGCGGGTTGGTGCCGTCGGGGTCGGCGACCATGAACTGGTTCTTGTCGTCGATTCCATAAACCACGACGAAGTGCCCCATGGGTTCGCCGTGAATGTCGTCGAAGACGGACTTGTCATCGGCACCGGTGAATTCGCGCATGCTGCGGTACAGGTAGGTAGCCGAAAGTCCGCAAAGAACGGGTACTCCCTTCTTGAAGTATTTTTCGAACATGGCCGCGCGGAGGTCGGAGAAAGCCACGGTTCCGCCCAAATCAATAAAGCGGATGTAAGCTTCAATGGCCTTGCGGAGCTTGGGGGCGTGTTTTGCCTTGTGCAAGAGTTCAAGCTTTGCCTTCAATTCCGGCATACTGAGCTCGCTCCAAGTGGGGTCCAAAAGCGTCAGGTTGTACGAATGAATAGTCGCCTTGAATCCACGCTTTAAGGCGTCGATTCCCAGGAACACGCCGAGGGTGCCGCCGTCTTCCAAAAATTCAATTTCAGAAATCAGTTGCTTTAGAGAAATCTTGTAGCCAAGGTGGTTGTACACCGCCTGTAGGCTGGTCGGCCCGCAAGTAACGTCGTCGGGCTGCTGCAAAATCTTAATGTCCATCGTTGTGCCTTTTTAAAAGCTCGCCGGTTGTCCGGTGCTCGTCGTGGCGGCTATCGGAAGGTTTTTCCGGGTCGTCGATGGCGTGCCTCAAAGATACCAAAAATTGTAAAAATGGGCAAGAGGATAGAATCAAGGCCGAAACTTGCGTCAAATAGATGCGTGTAAACTAAAATTACAAGACAAATTGCCTGTATAAATATAGATTTGCCGTTGTATGAAGAGATCTTTTGTGAAATTTGCCTTCGCGGTACTGTTCCTAGTGTCCGCGTCATTTGCCGATGATTTTGAAGATGCTCTTGCTGCGGTGGATTCTGCCGAAGCTGCCAATATGCCGGGCATGTATGATGTCAACCATTTTGAATACCTCGACTGCTGGGTGGAGTCTGCCGCAAATATCGTTGCGAGAGAACGAAACCGTATCGGGGCCATTCGTGACGAAGCCAAGGTGTGCGGCTGCTATACCATTCGTGAAAAGGGTGGTTATGGTTGGCGTGCCACGGACGAAGGCAAAAAGATCGTGAAGGTCTGGGATATTCCGAAGCCTCGTCTCTTGACTTGCCCCAAGGGCATGACCTGTTCCGATGAATTCTTTATCGAACAGTGTGTGGACCATATCAAGCAGTCTGTCCCCATGCTTAGCGATTATGCAAAGGGTGCACCCCTGGAAGGTGCCATTGCCCTTACGTTTGAAGATAAGACGAAGACTCCGTTTGGTGAATATTTGGAATCCCACAAGGCTGCTGCCGATTCCATCAACTGCTTTATCAACGTCCATAACAGACCCGATGCTGCTTTTGATTCCGATAACCGTAACCCGTTCCTGTTCCATCTTTCGGGTATGCCCAGGAAGTTGATTCCCTCCGCAGTGGGGCGTTTTACCGATTACAGTGACGTTCGTTGTTTGGATAGAGGCATTTTGACGGGTTTTGCTAATAACGGCTATGTCGAAAATGTGCGCCATGTGGATGCTAACGGTCTTCTTTATGGCGAAGAAATCGGCTATATGAACGACCCGACATACCCCAAGAAGCAGGGCCCTGAATGGGGTGGCATTCTCTGGAAGTCTAACTACAGAATGGGTATGCGCGAAGGTATTTCTACCTTCTATCGCTCCAGCGTCTTGGACCAGAAGGTTTATGGAACCGTCGATAGCTCTTACTACTTCCAGTTCCTGGAAGTGCCTTATACCCAGGGATACGTGAACGGTACAGCCCGTATGTTCTCGGATAAGGGCTTTGTAATGGCAGAAATCCCGTATAAGCGTAACGCCATGCATGGCCGTATGACGGTGTACAACCCCTTTAAGAAGAAACCGGTTGCTCTGACCTTCAATGCCAACAGCCTCGAAGGCTTTGTGGACTTTGGCGAATTTGGCGGCGTGTTCCACAAGGGTCTTCCGAACGGCGTCATTACCTTCTGGACGGTCAAGGATACTTGCTACCAGTGGATGCCGGGCGAAACGGTTTGCTACTCGGAACGCATTACCAAGAAGCAGTGGGGCACCTACAAGATGGGTGAATTCCAGGGCGTTATGGAATGTGCCGACGGAACCAAGGGTGGCAAGGATTTGATTTGCCCCGATTTGGATTCTGCCGCTGTGAAAAAGATTGCGATTAATGCCGATATCGCTGTCAAGGAAAAGGAACGCGCCAAGGCAGAAGCCTTGATGAAGGATGCCGAAGAAGACCTTGCAAAGCAGAAAGAAGCGGATTCTCTGAAGGCTGCTGAAGCTGCCGCCGCGGATTCTGCTGCACAACAACAGGCTGCTCCGGCTCCGCAGAAATCTTCCGAAGAAGAAATGGCTGACGCCATTCAAAAGGGCAAGAGTGCTCTTGCCGCCAAGAAGTCTGCAAAGGCTGAACCCGCACCGGCCCCTGCCGCTGAAGAGCCGCATGAACCGACCGCTCTCGAAAAGGCGGAAAAGGCCAAGCTTGAAGCCCAGAAGGCTTTGCAGGAAGCTGAAAAGGCTCTTGCCGAAGCTAAGAAGGCTGAACGTGAAGCCATCATGGCTGAACAGAAGGCTCTCAAGGCAGAACGCCAGGCCAAGAAGGCGAAGGCGGGCAAGAAAAAAGATGCTGCCAAGCCGAAAAAGTCGAGCAAGAAAAAGAAATAAGCGATAAGCTGTAAAAAAATCGCCCGGTTCTATAGAACCGGGTTTCTTTTTTATGCCAGACTCTGTCGGGCCTGGATATTAGTCGTGAATCGAGTTCTTGAGGCTTTCGATGAGTCGTGCGAAGCTCGGATCGGTTTCCATTTCTTTCTTGATGCTCTTGATGGCGTGAACCACGGTGGAGTGGTCCTTGCCGCCAAAGCGTGAACCGATGCTCTGCAAGCTAATGGGCGAGCATTCGCGCATCAGGTACATAGCGACCTGACGTGCCTTGGAAATTTCCTTGGTGCCTCGGCCCAATTCAGTGAGCTTGGCTTCGGGCACTTCGTAGTGCTTCGAAACAGTGTGGAGCACGGCGTCGAGGCTTACGCGGCGGCGGAGTGTCGGAGCGATTTCGGCCACGACTTTCTGAGCGATGCTCATGTCGATGTCGTGGTGCATCAGGCTCGACTGCAAGGTGAGCTTGATGATAGCGCTTTCGAGGCTGCGCACGTTGCTTGCGATGTTTTCGGCCAGGTAGTGCAGAACGTCGTCGCTGATTTCCAGGTGGCGTTCTTCGGCCTTCTTGTGCAAAATGGCTTCGCGGGTTTCTACATCGGGCGGCTGGATATCGACCGTGAGGCCCCAGGCAAAGCGGCTGACCAAGCGGTCAGACAGGTTCTTGACTTCGGCTGCAGGAGCATCAGAGGTCAGCACAATCTGCTTGCCGGCCTGGTGCAGGGCGTTAAAGATCAAGAAGAATTCGTTCTGGGTTTCGTACTTGCCGGTCCAGTTCTGGATGTCGTCAATCAGCAAGATATCGACTTCGTTTCTGTAGAAGTCGGACATTTCGGTGATGCGCTGTTCGCGCAGGCACTTCATGTACTGCTGCGAAAAATCTTCGGAGGTCAGGTAGCACACGCGCTTGGTCGGATCTTCTTCGAGAATGTAGTTGCCGATAGCCTGCAAAAGGTGAGTCTTGCCAAGGCCCGAAGAACCGTAAATAAAGAGCGGGTTGTACTGCGTACCGTCGGGGTTGCGGGCGACTGCAAGGGCTGCGTTGAATGCAAGCTGAGCCTTGTCGCCAGGCACAAAGTTTTCAAAGCGGAAAGAACCCGAAAGCGGAATGCTCGGCTTCAAGAAATCGCGGAAGCTGTTGTTGCTAGAAGGGGCAGCCTGTGCAACAGTTTCCTGCTGCTGGAATTCAAATTCAATAGCAGATTCGTCGTGAGTGACTTCACGCCAGGCGAGACGGATGAGTTCTTTGTAAGCAGAATAGACGGCGGTATCCAGTCCGGGCGGAACGGTGACGACTGCGTGACCGGTGGTAAGGCTAGTAAGCTTGGTCTGCGCAAAATAAGTCTTATAAACCGTGTCCGAAAGCATCCCACGGAGGTAGTTCAAACATCTTTCCCATTCGGCTTGCATTTCTTCCTCTTCCACTAAGGGCGTACAAAATCTATCAACAGGTAGGCCATATAATCTAGAAAAATACGCTGGGGTGTTGATAAGTTTGGCTCCATGAAATCCGAAAAAAATGCTTTACGAGATAGGACTACCACCCTAAGTCATTGATTGTAAACAAGATAGCGTGATATTTTTACATAGGATTGCCTTGCATACAAATTAATTTAAAATGGGGGATTTCTTCTTTCGGAATGCTCTTTTTGCTTTAAAATCCTGAAAGAGCCCTTATTTTTCTACATTTAGGCCCGTTATGCAGATGTTTGATATTGATACCTTGATGCCGCTGTTGCTCAATACGTTGGATTACTGGTTTTGGGTCCCTCTTGTATTCTGGTTCTGGTTGTACAGATGGTTTTTTCGTGTATCGTACCCCATTTACTTCAAAAAATTGGCGAATAAAAGGGTAAAGTGGGCTTTCGTTCCTAAGTGGAAGTTCTATTGGAAGCCTTTGGACACCCTCTTTACGCTAATTCTTTCGATTGCGTCTGCCTTGCCGGCAATCTGGGCCGTGATGAAATGGCTCAGCATTTACCCCTGGTTCTACGGTTTTGCCGTTTCGCCTTTGTTTATTCTGTTTGGCCTGCTGCTTCGCCGTATTGCACGCGGCAAGACCGCTAAGCTTTACCAGGCTGCCTATTTCTTGGAATACCGCAAGGCTTGCTACGAGTGCGATGTCAAGGGAGCTCTCAGGAATGAGTCCGATATTCAGAATCGCACTTTCTGGAGCTTTACCAAGAAGCTTAAGAATGCCGAAGCTCATGGACGTTTGTGGAAGTACGTGAACGCTATGGCAAAGAGCAAGAAGATTCCCCGCGACATTTACGCGGAGATCAACTAGTTTTTCGGCAAAAGGATGTGTTGAGGGTTTTGAATGTCGAATATTCTTGATTCAATCGGAGTCGGTGAAAACGTCTTGGACGGTCGCGCCGCATGGAAGTATGCAGAAGAAATCCTTTTGCAGGTTTCAAGGACTTTTGCGCTCAATATCAACGTGCTCAAGGGCAAGCTCCACAAGAGCATTCTACTAGCATACCTTTACCTGCGCATTGCCGATACGGTCGAAGACGACCCCGACATGAAGGCTTCTGAAAAAGAAGTGGTTCTGGGTAAGTTTGCCGATATCTTCAAGACTGCTGAACTTTCTGACGAACTGATTGCTGCTTTTGAACAGTCTCTCCCGGAAAGCTGGCATAAGTCTGAACACCCGTACATGAACCTTTGCTTGCATACTCATGTGGTCGTTCCGCTGTTACGCGAAATGCCCGAAACTTATGCGGCGCCGGTGCGTGCGGTGACCATCGAGATGTGCCATGGAATGGCGAAGTTTGCGCTTAGGCAAGAGGCTGCCCTCAGTTCCGGTTGGTTTACGCTTGAAAGCGTGGCCGACCTCGATGAATACTGCTACTATGTGGCAGGCATTGTCGGTAAACTCTTGACGAACCTCTTCGCGGCTGATACCTGCCTCATTAGTGATGCTCGCAAGGCCGAAATGCAAAAGCTGGATGTGAGCTTTGGGCTTGCACTTCAGGTGGCAAACATCGTGAAGGACTGTGTCGAAGATTCCGGCCGCAGGGTCTGTTTTGTTCCCGAAGAAATTTGCCGCAAGCATGGGTTTGCGCATTCCTACGAAATGTTCGATGTCCCGGAGGACGCGAACACCCGTGCAGACTTTGACAAGCGCCGTGCCGCCGTGATGGGCGAACTCGTGAATAAGGCTTGGGGCCACCTGGATGATGCCATTGCTTACACCAAGCTCATTCCGAATGTCAAGATGCGTACCAGGTTGTTCTGCTTGTGGCCGCTCTTTATGGCCGCCGAGAACATGAAGCTGATTGGCGATGGTGCAAGCCTATTTGCCTCCGAAAAGAAGGTGAAGATTACTCGCGACACCGTCAAGCGAATCGTTAAGCAGACGATGTTGCATTTCTATTCGGATTCTTGGATCGAGAATTCTTACAATAAGTTGAAACAGGAAAGATAATGAAGTTTTATAATAAATGGCCGTTTCATTTGGGCTTGATTCTTTTTAGTATTGTGGCTGACCAGCTGACAAAGCTGTGGGCGCTTGTTCGTTTTACGAACGAAACGGGTGCGCCGAACCACGATATAATCAATGTCATTGGTGAATTGGTTCGTTTTCAGTTGGTATTCAATAAGGGTGCTGCTTTCAGTAGCCGTCCGCAAGACTTGATGCCGTTCTTGCCGCCTTGGCTGTTCTTTTTGCTGATTTCGATTGTGGCGACCATTGTGCTTTTGTGGTTCTACAAGTCCATCGACAAGCGCGATTGGATGAGCCGCCTTGGCGTGGTGATGATTCTCGGCGGTGCCGTGGGCAACTTTATTGACCGTATGCGCTTGCAGATGGTGGTGGATTTTATCGATTGCGATCTCCCGGACTTTATCATGACCCGTTTCCCGACATTCAATGTCGCGGACTCCTTTGTAACCGTGGGTGTTGCGATTGTGATTCTTTCGCCGATAATCCTGAAGAAAATCCATCAAGAAATTAAGAACGAAAAAAATAAACAAGTGGACGTTAGTCCGTAGGAAGTAAACAGTAACTTCCTACTTCCAACTTCCTACTTCCAACTGCTTATGAACTATATCGTTGAAGAAAAACATTCGGGTGAACGCATCGACAAGTTCCTTGTGGGTGTCATGGATAACGTGTCCCGCACGGACGTCCAGAAGTTGATTGCTGCTGGCGAAGTCAAGGTCGGCGGGGTAGTCACGCCCAAGAATTTCCGTGTCGAAACGGGCATGGTCGTGGTGGTGGACAAGGTCCCCGAAAAAGAAGCAAGCACCTTGGAACCCGAAAATATCCCGCTCGACATCGTTTACGAAGACGACGATATCGTGGTATTGAACAAGCCGCGCAACTTGGTGGTGCACCCGGGTAATGGCGTGCAGAACGGCACGCTTGCCGCAGGCCTTCTGTATCACTTTAAAGAAAATTTGTCTGCAGTGAACGGCCCGTTACGCCCGGGCATTGTCCATCGTCTGGACAAGGATACACCAGGGCTTATGGTGGTGGCGAAGAATGACGCTGCCCATAGGCATTTGGCACACCAGCTGGAAACCCGTACGCTGCACCGCACCTATAATGCCCTGGTGTGGGGGCATCCCCGCGACTTGGAAGGTACTATTGATGCCCCCATCGGGCGTAACCCCAAGAATCGTTTGAAGATGGCTGTCGTCAAGGACGGCAAGCCGAGCCGCACGCATTTTGTGGCGAAGAAATTTTTCGCATTCGCAACGCTTTTGGAATTGCAGTTGGAATCGGGTCGTACGCACCAGATTCGCGTGCATAGCCGCTATATGGGACACCCGGTTGTCGGTGACCCGCTGTACGATGGCCGCGACGGATGCTTGAACCGCGTTTCTCCTTTGATGAAGGATATCGCGGCCAAGGTGCTGGAAATTGCTCCGGCGCAGCTCTTGCAGGCCGTAAAAATTGAACTGATTCACCCGACGACGGGCAAGAAGATGAAGTTCAAGGTCCCGCTTGAAAAGCCTTTTGATCAGGTTCTTAAACTTCTCAAAAAGGAATGTCCGGCAGATGCTCCTGTATTCGATGAAGATGACGGTTTCCGCGACTTCGATCCTGAAATGCGCTATACCGAAGAAGAGGAAGAATTCATCGACGAAGAACCGCTGGCTCTCTTCCCTGAAGAGGTGGCGCCTTACAAGGAACGTAAAACGCGTGCCCAGCGCTTTGCCGAACGTGCTGCCAATGCCGCTAACCGTAAGGCCAAGGCTGCAGAACGCAAGCGAATCAAGCAGGAAAAGGCTGCCCGCAAGCGTGGCATTGCCCCTGAAGATTTCGTTCAGCCCGGTTACGAACCGACGATTGACCCTGATTTGCTCTAATATAAATGCAACCAAAGATTAGAAAAGGCTCCCTTTAGGGAGCCTTTTTTAGTTTATATAGATTTTAGCTATCGCAGCGGGTATTCCTTGAAGTCCTTGACGCCGAATTCCTTGCGCAGGTAATCCCAACGTACCAGGCGATTCTTCCAGTAATACTTACGATACAGGCGGCGTGCGACGCGGCTTGTTAATTCGTACGGAATCGTATGGTGGTCGTCGGCGACGCTCTCCATCGAAATGCGGAAGTCCAGTTCGCCGTTCACGACGTCGACCGTTTCGCCGACTTGCACATCAGGAATGTGGCTCACGTCGACCATGGTGGCGTCCATACATACGCGGCCAAGAATCGGGCAGAGCTGTCCGCGGATGAATACGAATCCCTTGTTATATTCGCCACGCAGGTAACCGTCGCCGTAACCGATGGCGATCGTTGCGATGCGGGTTGGCTGCTGGGCCATCCAGTAACCGCCGTAGCTCACGGTTTCGCCGGGCTTTACATCGTGGATGTGACGAATGGTAGACTTGATTCGCATCACCGGCTTGATCGGCCAAGGGGAAGGTGCTGCACCCATGCAGTTGTAGCCGTAAAGGGCAAGTCCCGGGCGCACCATGTCAAAGTGGCTTTCAGGGTGGGTGAGGGTGCCTGCCGAGCTAGAGCAGTGGCAAATCTCGGGGCGAAGTCCTTCGGCTTCAAGCACGTCGACCAGGCGCGTAAAGCGCTGGATCTGGATTTCGGTCTTCGGGTTCCCCGGCATATCGGCGGTGGCCAAGTGGGTGAACATGCCTTCGAAGTGCAGGTTCTTGAGGCTTAAAGCCGCACGGATATTGTTGAAGTCTTCGGCATCGAACCCGTAGCGGTTCATGCCGGTATCGATGGCCAAGTGAGCCTTGCAGGTGGTTCCTGTATCACGCAAGTACTGGTCGAATGCCATGGCGGTACGAATGTCTGTAATGGCCGCGGTCAGCTGGAATTCTACGAAGTAGGCGAAATCAGCCGGAGTGCAGGGGCCAAGCACCAGAATCGGCAAGTCCATGCCGTACTGACGAAGCAACATGCCTTCGCTAATGTGGGCTACGCCCAGGTAGTCGGCACCGCCGAATTTGGCGGCAAAAGAGCAGGCGAGGCTTCCGTGACCGTAAGAGTCCGCCTTGACGGGCAAAAGAATCTTCGTATTGGCCGGAATCTGGCTTCTGATAAATTGAATATTGTTGCAGAGTGCGTCTAAGTTGATTTCAATCCAGTTCGGGCGCGCTATCTTATTTAAATCGGGAGGAGTCGCTAAAAGTTTCATGATACGGGAAATATAGGTAAGTCCTTTTGATTTGGTTATATGTTTGTAAGAAAAATGTCCATTTTTTTGGCGTTCTTATTCCAACGTGGAATAAATCAAATTGAAATGTTTTTTGTAAATCCGCGGGTCGCGGGCGAAATCGGAATTTGCCTGCAATCCTAGTAACGGCGTGGGGTTTGTTATTTTGTATGAATTTACAATTCTGACGATGAAAATTTGTTTACCGATTGGGGTGAAACCTTTTTGTTTTTTTGTTTGTAGTTTTCTAGTGAAGAAAGAAAATATCTTGTTCTAATTCCGAGTAAAGGAACGGATATAGAATAAAATACAGATAAATTAATTCCTTTATTCTGTCGTTTTGATTCCCTGACATATAAGGCTTTGTGTAATGGGCTTGCTTTTAAAGTCCCGTTCCGAAGTCTATCCCAAGGCAAGTACAAGGCCCCTGTCAAAAGGGGTGTGTCCCTGCCTATACCCTAAAACAACATCCATCTAAACCCTGTTAAAGGGAGGATAAAATCATGACAGCAGTAATCCAAACACCGGAATCGTTCATCGCTTCCTTGTTGCCGGATTCCGACAAAAAGATGGTGCGCATTGCAGGCGTATCGCTTTTGGTTGCGATTCTCTTGTGCTTCTGGGCGGCGGCGTACGAGGTGGTTATTAACGATTCCATTTTTGTGGATACGCCAACCACCGAAATAACAGCAACCATGAACATCATCGACAAAAAGGAGGAAAAAAAGCCCGACAAGAAACCAGAACATAAACCTCAAAATATCCAAAGCAAAAGGCCTGGCACTGGCGGGAAACCCGTAGGGCAAGGTAATCCTCGAGCCCCTCTCAATCGTGGCGTTATCCATGCGCTAGAAGCACAAACTGCAAATGCTTCGGCCGCCGCTTACGACTTGATCAAGCAAAGCTTTGCCAAGGATATCGACAAGGTCCTCAAGAATACGAATGGTCTGCAGGTCACTGGTAAAACAAAAATTGGTGAAGTCCGCGATAAGATTCATGATGGATTCAACCAAGGCATGTTTGCCGGAGGCAGCGGCGGTATCGGCGATGATATCTCGAACCTGGTCAGTGGCTCCGCTGGAGCTATTTCGACCAAGGCGATGGGAAATATAAAGGCTCCCAAGGACACCGATATCGAGTGGGGATCTGGTCCCTCATCCCGTTCCGCTGCAGATATCATGAAGGTCGTTCGTCAGCGTACTCCGGGACTTCGGCACATCTACAATAAACACCTCAAAAAGAAGCCGGGGTTCCAGGGAAAGGTAACGCTCAAGTTCACGATTGCGCCGGGTGGCGAAATCATCAGCATTTCGCTGGTGTCGTCCACGACAGATTACAGCGAATTCGACAATGAAATCAAGAAATCGGTCGGTCGCTGGACATTCAGCAAGGTGAAATCGGGCAATACTACCGTGACCATCCCGTTCACATTTACAGAATAATTTCAGGTCCTTTTAATTATCCTCGCTCCGTAAAGGGGCGGGGATTCTTTTTTTTCTAGCGGAAATGGAGTTTACTATATTTTACATGTAAATAGGAGAATAAAAATGACTGATCCTCGCATTACAAAACTTGCTGAAAATTTGATTAATAATGCCATTGCCCTTAAGGCTGGCGAAAATATCCTTATCGAAACGACCGACACTCCCGACGAAGTCACGACTGAACTCGTGAAGGCTGTCGCCAAGGTGGGCGGTAACGCTTTCGTGCATAACTACCGCGGCCGTGTCCGTCGTGAAATGATCAAGTCGGCATCCATCGAACAGATGCAGTTGCAGGCCGACCTTGCGATGGCCGAAATGCAAAAAATGCAGGCCTACATCGCCATTCGCGGCGCCGAGAACGCTCTCGAAAACTGCGATATCGACGGCCGCCAGATGATGAATTACCGCAAGATTACGGAACCCGTGCTGAATTACCGTGTCGATAAGACCCGTTGGTGCGTGCTTCGCTGGCCGAACCCCTCTATGGCGCAGGGTGCCAAGATGAGTTCCGAGGCTTTCGAAGACTTCTACTTCGAAGCTTGCCTTGCCGATTATCCGAAAATGGCCAAGGCCGCGCAGAACCTCGTGGACCTCATGAACCGCACCGACAAGGTGCGCCTTGTGGCAAACGGAACCGATTTGACCTTCAGCATCAAGGATATTCCGGCGATTCCGTGCTGCGGCAACATGAACATCCCCGACGGCGAAGTTTATACTGCACCGGTGCGTAATAGCGTGAACGGCGTGATTCACTACAATACGCCGACCCTTTACGATGGCAAGTACTTCAGCAATATCCGCTTGGAATTCAAGGACGGCAAGATTGTGAACGCCATTTGCGAATCCGGCGACAACGTGGCCCTCAACGCCCTCTTCGATACTGACGAAGGTGGCCGTTATGTGGGCGAGTTCGCCATCGGTTTCAATCCGTTCGTGAATGCTCCCATGTGCGACATTCTGTTCGACGAAAAAATTGCGGGCTCTATCCACTTTACGCCGGGTCGTTGCTACGAAGAAGCCCCGAACGGCAACATCAGCGCCATCCACTGGGATCTGGTGCTGATCATGCGTCCGGAATACGGTGGCGGTGAAATCTGGTTCGACGACAAGCTCATCCGCAAAGACGGCATCTTCGTTGTTGACGAACTTAAGTGCCTGAACCCGGACCAGTTGGGAAAATAAAAACTCATAAGGAGGAGAACTAATGATTCGAAAATCATTGTTGATTGGTGCGTTACTCTCGATACCATGTCTTGCTGTGAATGGCAATATGGCTGGTGCGGGAACCGCTGAAAGTCCATGGCAGGTTGCCGATTACGAAGACCTTAAGGCCGTTGGTAATGGTAACTACAGCATGAGCGGTCACTATGTGCTGACGGCTGATATTGATGCGTCTGCTTCGCGGAATGAAACGAGCTCGACGGATTCTACGGCCGGTTTCCAGCCGATAGGTGTGGCGTACTACGGAACAGAACAGTCTTATTTTGACGGCGTATTTGACGGCGCGGACCATACGATATCGAATCTTTATTCGATGTCGAATAAAGAACGCTCGACCGCTATGTTCATGGCTGTAGGCCCTAATGGGGTCGTCAAGAACCTTAAAATGACGGATTGCCTGATTCAGGTTAAATATGTCTGGGCGGCAGGTTCCGTTGCCGTGATGAATTTTGGCCTGATAGAAAATATCGAGAATAAGCGCGATACGGTCAGTGCTCCGAGCAATACGGGTGGAATCGTTGGCATCAATGAAAACGGAATCATTCGGGATGTGAGTTTCGAAGGCGTCGTTCTCGGCATTAACGACCGCGATTTTATTGGCGGTATCGTGGGTGCCAATTCCGGTGCCAAATCGGTGATTCGCAATGTGAAGGTGAATGCCGATATGCGTTCTAGTTTCTACGGAAACAACCTCGGACTCGTTGCCGGAGTCAATGAAGGCTTGATTGTTTCTGCAGAAATTGACGGTATTCTCGAACATGGAAACCGCTTCCTTGGCGGCGTGACCGGAAAAAATTCGGGTACCATCGATTCATGCGTTTCTCGCGGTTCGATTTACTCGATGCATGAAAATACGGCAGGCTTGGTCGGATACAACAGCGGAACGGTTAAGAATTCTATTGTCGAGGCTGATTCTGTTGTTTGTGAGTATCGAGGTGCTGCCGGCTTTGTCGGTACAAATGATACGACGGGTATCGTAGAAAACTGTGTCTCTAAAACGAATGTACAATCCGATAGTAGTGCCGGTTTCGCCTTGTATAATGCTGGAATCATCAGGAATTCCCATGCGGAAGGTACCGTTGTCGGGGATTCGGCTCCTGGGAGATATGTTGCTGGCTTTATCGTGTATAACGTTGGTACAATCTCAAATTCCTACACGACGGCTGATGTCGATGCCTTCTTCAGGTTGGCTGGTTTTGTTGTCCGCAATGGCGGTAAAATTGATAGCAGCTATGCAACGGGCCATGTGCTTAACGGGGAACGTGCTTCTGGCGATACCTATGGTGGCTTTGTTGGCCAAAACGATAGCACCGGAATCATCACGAATAGCTATGCCACCGGCGAGGTGGTTGGCGGAACGGAGGCCGGAGGCTTTGTAGGAGTCAATAGTGGAAAAATCCACAATTGCTACGCTACAGGCGATGTGCGCTCCTATTCCAAGTTCGGCGGCTTCGTTGCCGAGAACTTTGGTGAAATCCTCTATGCCTATTCCACGGGAAATCTTGGAAGCATTAAGGGCTATACGACTTCGTATAATGCAGGCGGCTTTGTCGGCGTCAATAATGGCTATATCAACAACGCCTATACCACCGGAAATGTCAATAGCGAATATACGCCGGGCGGATTTGTTTCGAGCAATTCTGGAACGATCAAGAACGCCTATGCTTCGGGTGACGTTTCCGGAAAAGTTGAATTTGGCGGTTTTGCTTCTGCAAACAGGAAGTATCTCGAAAACGTCTTCTTTACAGGGAAACTGACTGCATCGGCTTCTGATTATCATGGCTCTGGTTGCTTTGTGGTGAATAATGCGGGTACTATAAAAGAGGCTCTCTATAATAAGGATGGCTGCGAATTCGAAGCGGACTCTGTGGCGAAGGAAGCTGCCTTTGCTGATATGAAGTCTCCGGCCCTTTACAAGTCCTGGAACGATTTCGATCGCTACTGGCTTGTGGGCGATACGCTCTCCTTCCCGCATCTGGTGTTTACGACAGGCGTGCTTCCTGAAATCATTGAAGACGGTCCTCCTATCGAAATTGCAAAGCCAAATATGGCTATCGCGAAGGTTGCCAATGGCCTGAAGCTGTATGGAAACCGCCAGAATCTGCAGGCGACGGTAACACTTTCCCGTTCGGGATTGACAAGCGTCAAGGTCTACAACCTGAAGGGTGTGCTGCAGAAAACGGTGTCTTTGGGCAATCTTCACGAAGGCGTGCATCAAGTGAATTTGAGTGGTGCTGTTGATGCTCGTGGCGTGGCGCTGATCGTTCTAGAACAGAATGGCAAGGCTTTGTCGAGGTCCCTGCTTCGCTAGTTCCGGCTAGTCGAAAATCTGCTGAATATCAAAAAGCCGTCCTTTTCGGGACGGCTTTTTAAATGTTTTTCGCTAAAGCGAAAGTTGCGCAGTCGCGCAATCTTTCGAATTACACACCCTTAGCGAGAATCTCACCGATCTGCACGGCGTTGAGAGCAGCGCCCTTGCGGATCTGGTCACCGGTGAGCCACAGCGTGTTGCTGTTTTCATCGGCGAGGTCCTTGCGGATACGGCCTACGAACACGTTGTCCTTGCCGGCGCTTTCGAGCGGCATCGGGTACACATAGTTCTGCGGATCGTCCTTGAGGGTCACGCCCGGAGCGTTCTTGAGAGCGTTGCGGATTTCTTCGACAGAAACCGGACGTTCGGTTTCGAACCACACGGATTCGGAGTGAGAACGGAGAGAGCTCACGCGCACGCAGGTGGCGCTCGTACGAACGTCAGAATGCATAATCTTGCGAGTTTCGTTGAACATCTTCATTTCTTCCTTCGTGTAGTCGTTTTCCGTCATCTTGTCGATCTGCGGAATCACGTTGTAGGCGAGCTGGAAGGGGAACTTGCTGATGTGCGTCGTCGTACCGGTTTCGAGGATGTCCTTGTACTGTTGCTTGAGTTCTTCCATAGCAATGGCACCTGCGCCACTTGCACTCTGGTAAGAAGAAATGTGGATCTTCTTGATGTGGGAAATCTTTTCGATCGGGTTCAGCACCACAACCATCATGATGGTCGTGCAGTTCGGGTTGGCGATGATGCCCTTACCGCCGTTTTCAGCCTTGTAGAGCTTGATGTCTTCGGGGTTCACTTCAGGCACGACCAGCGGGACCTTCGGGTCCATGCGGAAGAAGCTCGTGTTGTCGACAACCACGGCGCCGTTTTCGACGGCGATCGGGGCAAATTCCTGAGAAATAGCTGCGCCAGCGGAGCTGAGCACCAGGTCAACGCCCTTGAAAGAATCCTTGTTCAGAACTTCGCACTTGAGGGTTTCGCCCTTGAACTTGAATTCCTTACCGGCACTGCGTTCAGAAGCGAGGAGCTTCAGGCTCTGCAGCGGGAAGTTGCGTTCTTCGAGGATGGAGAGGATTTCTTGGCCTACGGCGCCGGTTGCGCCCATAATGGCTACGTTGCGAATCATAATTAACCTTTATTGTTCGGTTGGTTGTTGATTGTTTGATTGTAAAGCTTCGGTGGCGTTCCAGAAACGCTTCAGGTAGATTTTCATCTGGCCGATTTGGTCTCTGGACTGCTTATACTGGATCAGCTGTTGCTCCGGGTTTTCCTGGAGCGTGTAGCTGTAGAGCGCGTATGCGGCAAGACGCACGCATTCGCTGGCCTGAATCAGTTCCTTGTGCGCGTCGCTGGATTCATGCGGGTGGAAAAGCCCAAGAACCTTCTTGTTCAAAGCGACTGCATTGTTGTTGATGGCCAGTGCCTGGCTGCTGCGGGTTTCGCGTTCTGATTCCGAAATGTTAGATGGTAAAGTGCCAAATGCGTCAATCGCGTTCGTGATGTCGTACATGCGCTTGATGACGGTTTCGGCGTCAATCAAGTAGCTGCCGAGTCTGCTCAGGTCCTTGTCGTCGTTGCTGGACTTGCTTGCCTGGCCGCCAGCCTGTGCCTTGTGACGGACAATCTGGCTGGAGCTGGGCATCATCTGGCCGCTTTCACCGTTCTGGAAGGAAGCGATATAGTCCTGGTACTTGGTGTTCATCGCAGCGATTTCTTCGGCGGTATAGTCCGAAGTCGGAATGAACGTCGGGCGGTCCCAGTAGGCGATTCCCATGAAGGCCGACAGCATAAAGAAGGCGAGGAAAATGTTTCCGGCCTTGGCTGCACGGTCATCGAAACGGATAAAGCTAATGATGGCAAAGAAGAACAGGCTCGCGAACGAAAGCAACAATCCGCCGTCGCAGTTGTAGGCAATGAAGGAATTCTTCGCGAAGAAGAATACGCAGTCCATAGCCACAATCAGGAACGACAAAAACGCACCCATCATCTTCTGGGTGCGGGTGTCCGCAGATGCGGACATGAGTATTGCCGTAAAGGTGATGCCCAAGGGGAGCACCATCATCAGTGCGATATCTGCAATTTGCTGGTTCATTTTTTAGAAGGGCAGGTCGTCGTCTCCGCCTTCCGGTGCCGGAGCATCGTAAGCGGGTGCGCTTGCCTGGCTATAGTTGTTGGACTGGTTGTAGGTGTTGCCACTCTGGAAATTGCCACCGTTCTGTCCGCGCGGAGTCAAAAGCTGGAAGGTGTCCAGGTTGACTTCGGTGCTGTAACGCTTCTGACCGGTCGTCTGGTCGGTCCAGCTGCGGTTGGTGAGGGAGCCTTCCACATAAAGGGTCATGCCCTTGTGAACGCCGAGGGTTTCCATGGTGTCGGCAATTTTGCCCCAACCTACGATGTTGTGCCAGTCGGTCTGTTCCTTCTGTTCACCATTATTGTCACGGTAGCGACGGCTAGTGGCCAAGGAGAACGATACGCGCTTGCGACCTGCTGCGCTTGCACTAATGACGGGGTCCTTGCCGATATTGCCGATAAGCATCACTTTATTGAGATAAGCCATATTTCGTCCTATTTTATCTTTTTTTTGTTCTGGGCTAAAAATAAAAAATTCCTTCTGTCATTTTGTGCCAATTTGTGAAAATTTTGACCATTTGAAAAGATTTTCATGTTTTCCCCTGAAATTTCATTTATATTTTGTGTCATGGTATCACTCGCACTTTCACGTTTTGAAAAAGTTTTTCCTGCAAATCTCAAAGGTAAGCGCCTTGGCGCGGTTTTGCACCCTGCATCGGTTCTCCCGGATTTGCATTATACCCTCGATCTTTTGAAAGAATTCGATGGCAAATTGTTCAAGCTTTCGGCTCTTTTTGGCCCCCAGCATGGTATCAAGGGACATACCCAAGACAACATGATTGAATGGGAAGGTTATACCGACCCCGAACTGGGCATTCCCGTCTATAGCCTTTACGGCGAACACCGCGAACCCACTGCCGAAATGCTCAGTCATGTAGATGTAATGCTCGTTGACTTGCAAGACGTGGGCGCTCGCTACTATACCTTTATTTGGACACTGTTCCTTTGTATGAAAGCCTGTGAAAAGGCCGGCATCCCGGTGGTTGTCGTGGATCGTCCGAACCCCATCAACTGTATCGACGAAGAAGGCCCGGTTCTTGACCTGAATTACACGAGCTTCGTGGGACTTCATAGCATCCGTACACGCCATGCAAAGACTATCGGCGAATTGGCGGTACAGTTCAAGGAAGAACGTTTCCCCAAGTGCGAACTCTACGTGCTCGGTATGGAAGGCTACGACAAAAAAATGTGGTACGACCAGACGGGTCTCCCGTGGATTTTGCCGAGCCCGAACATGCCGACTCTCGATACCGCTATCGTTTATCCGGGAATGTGCCTGTTCGAGGCCACCAACGTGAGCGAAGGCCGCGGTACCACGCGTCCGTTCGAAATTTTCGGCGCTCCGTTTATCGATGCCGTCAAGCTTTGCAAGTACATGAATGGCCTTAAGCTTCCGGGCGTGTATTTCCGCGAAAACTACTTCCAGCCCACTTTCCACAAGGGTGCTGGCCAAATCTGTGGCGGTGCGCAGATTCATGTGCTCGACCGCGACAAGTTCCGCAGTTTTGATATGGCGGTAAAGCTGTTGCAGTACATTTTCAACGAATATCCGAAGGATTTCGCCTGGAAACAGCCGCCTTACGAATACGAATTCAAGAAGTTGCCTATCGACATTCTTCTCGGTAATGGCACGTTCCGTAAGGAATTTATCGAAAGTAGCATTTAACCCACAAGAAGGAGACTCATAATGATTCAACAAGCTAACGGAAAATTTGAAATGCCGGCACTCCCGTATGCAGCGGGGGATCTTGCTCCGGTTCTCAGCCAGGAAACCATCGAGTTCCATTATGGCAAGCATCTGCAGACATATCTCAACAACCTGAACGCAGCCCTTCCGGGTAGCGCATTCGAAGGCAAGTCCATTGCCGAAATCGTTACCAAGGCCGAAGGTGGCGTGTTCAATAATGCAGGCCAGTTCCTGAATCACTACATGTATTTCATGCAGTTCAAGGCTCCTTCTGCAGGCAACATTCCGACGGGCAAAATTGCAGACGCCATCGCTCGCGACTTTGGCTCCTTCGAAAAGTTCCAGGAAGAATTCCAGGCGAAGGGCGCGGGCCTCTTCGGTTCCGGCTGGGTGTGGCTCTCTGTCGATGCTTCGGGCAAGCTCGTGATTACGCAGGAAGGCAACGCCCAGAACCCGCTTACCAAGGGTCTCAAGCCGCTCCTCACGTTTGATGTGTGGGAACATGCCTACTACATCGACTACCGCAACCGCCGTCCGGACTACCTCAAGGGACTCTGGCAGATTGTGGACTGGAACGTCATCAATAACCGCTTGGGATAGTGCCTATTGTCCCATTTCGGCGATAGATTTAAATGAAAAAGACGCTCGGCAATGCCGGGCGTCTTAAATTTTAAGGCTGAATGGATTACTTGTTTGCTTCGACAAATCCGTCGGCAACCAGCATTTCCATGGCGCTCTGGCGAGCGGCCGTCACGCCGGGACCGTTACCGATGGGCATGGGGTTTTCCCAAGTAACAGAGGCTTTCCAGACGGGCTTCTTTTCTTCGACAGAGAAGAGTACCAGTTCTTCTTCGAAGCTGGAAAGGGCGGCGTTGTAAATGTTCACCTTAGTGAAATTCTGGACAAGGAGGAATTCAGCGTGCTGTTCCTTGGCGAAATCAGCCACAGGGCTTTCGCTCAACGAAAGCGAACTCTTTTCCTGGACAAAAGCCTTGGCTACAACACCGTGGGTATTGAGGGTGTCTGCCATGGAGGTGGTTACCGAGTTTGCAAAATCGGTAACTTCCTTGTGCGATTCAGAAACCACGACGACAGTCTTGCCCTTCAGGGGGTACGCCTTGTCAAAATTAGACATCTTTTGAATTGCAGGTGCGCAAGAGCAGAGCAGGAGCGCTGCAAACAGAAGCGTGATTAACTTTTTCATTATTTCTCCTCTTTTAAGATTGAATTTTCATGGAAATCTTTGATGATTCCTTTGACGAGTTCGCTCTGAGCCCAAAGTTCCATACCGGTGGTTTTTAAAACGGCTTTCCAGACGACCTTTCCGTCGTTGCAGTCATACATGACAGAGGTATATTCGACTTCACTCGAACCGCCGACGACCATACCGGTGGCCGCATCGTATTGGGTAGTTTCGGATTTGCCGGAAACTGCCGTTTGCATGAGGTAAGAACCGCGGCATTCTTCCATGAGAGCCTTGGGGCTTACGGGTTCCAGGGCCAGGGCGTCGTTCTTGCGGTATTCAATTTCAAGCTTGTTCTTTTCGCCGTAGGTTTTCCAAAGGGAATCGAGCTTGTTGGTGTAACCGGTGTAGGCTTTTTGCTCTTCAACGAGAACCCAGAGTTTCTTGCCGTTGATGTCGAGGCCGGGGATGGAGTTGCGTTCGATTTTTGTTCCTGCACAGGCGGTGAGAATCGCTGCGCAGCCAAAAGTCAAAAGGGTAGCTGCGGTCAATACTTTTTTCTTGTGTCTATTGATAGACATGTTGTTCTCCTTATTTATAGCTCAAAGCGAGCCAGTATAACACTCGCTTATAATATATATTCTGAAATGTACGTTGTCTATCTTTTGTAGGAGAAAATTTGGATAAAATGTCAAACAGACGGGGTGCGTCTGTCTGTTTGACGTCTCGCCAGCGGAATAAGTCCGCCGCCGATAGAGTTCCCGATGGTAATGACCACGAGGGACTTAAACATCAGTGCGGAAAAATCTCCGGCGAGCGAAAAGTAGAACATGTCTGCAATACAGTGCTCGAATCCGCTCAAGATAAAGACCATAACCGGGAGAAAAACGACGACGACTTTTCCGACCTGGTTCTCGATGCTCTTGTAACCGTCGGCGGCAATGAACATGAGCATACCGCAGAAAATGCCCAGTATGAGAAGGCTAACGATGCTGTCGCCGTCTTTGACGAGGCAGAGGGCGCTTGCTTTAGCTTGCAGGGGTGCTCCGTAGCGCGTGAGCGCGATCATTCTTGCAAAAAGGAATGTCCCGATAAAGTTGCCGAGCCATACGATTCCGAGGAATTCCCAGTAGCTAGGCTTGTTGTTGACGAAATAGCCGACTTTGCCCGTGAAAAGGTTGAAGCCGAAATTCAAGATGGTAAACAGCCCGAGTCCGAAAAGGAACGATCCTAGAACCTTGTTGTCGCAAGAAAGGTAGGCGGTGCCGCCAAGGCCGATGCATAGGCCAGAGTAAATCGATAGAATAAGATTTTTAATCACGGGCGGCAAATTTAGAAAAATTTATACCCGCGTCTAACTTTTAAAAGAAATAATTTTTTCTTATTCCACGACCAGGGATTTATCGTAAATGAAATCGACTTCTTCGGGTGTGATTCCACCGGGGACGAGGTCGAGCTTGGATCGGTTCACCTTCATGGCGGCAGCGAATTGGTCGCGCATTTCGCGAGAAACCTTGCATTTTCCGATGAGCTTGTCAAGCATTGCAGTGAAATCGGCGGTGCTTTTGAGGCCTAAAAGAGCCAAAATGCGCTTGGCATCTTCGGGAACCTTCTTTTCGCAGACATCTACGTAGCCGCCCAGGAAGTAGCCGACGGCGGGGCCGTGCGGCACGCCCTGATGCAGCGTGAGGTCATAGCTCATCCCGTGCGGTACGGAGGTGCTTGTGTGCGCAATGGACATGCCCGCGATAGTTGAGGTGAGCATGAGTTTTTCGTAAAGGCTTTCGCTTACGGGCGCGTCGGAAAGAAGCGTGTCCTTGAATTCTCCCCAGAGCTTGAGGCCGTATTCCGGGCACATTCGATTGAATGTGTTGGAATAGACATTCAGGATGCTTTCGACCATGTGGGCGAGCGCATCGACCGCGGTATTGATAATCAGCGTTTTCTTGGCTGAAGCGAGGTACTTGCCATCGACAAGCGCGAGCGCCGGGAAAATGCGGTGCGGAATGCTCTTTTTCAGGTGAATCTTGTGGTTCGTGATGATGGAAACCGGTGTTGCCTCGGAGCCTGTTCCGCAGGTAGTCGGTACGGCGACGACAGGCACATGGCCGAATGGTTTTTCAGGAGCCTTGTGCAAGTTGTCCGCGATGAGATTCGGGTTCGCAAGGAGCAAGGCGACTGCTTTTGCTGCGTCGATGGCGGAACCACCCCCGATTCCGATGATGTAATCGGCACCAAAATCGCGAGCTTGTTTGGCTGCGTTTCCCACGGTATCGGTTGACGGGTTTTCTTCGACTTGATCAAAAACCTGGTACGGCACGTGCCCCGCATCCAGAACTGCGGTAACATCGTCCAAGGAACCGTTCTTCTTGGCTGAAGTTCTGCCCGTCATGATGAATGCGCGCTTTCCAACCGCAAGCAAGTTTTGCGCGTGGTTCTTCACGCAGTCTTTTTCGACATAGATATCCGTGGGTACATAAAAACGCATAGAATGGTCCTGAAGTTATGAGAGTATGCAAAAAAATAGTAAATCGAGGTTGGAAAATTTTGCCAGCTAGAATCTGCGCACCACAAGGATTTCGAAGGCCGCTACGTATTTTTGTTCCAGGTGCTCGCCAAACGCGATGGCAGAATATCCGCTTTTAAGAACGATGTTCCAGGCCCATTTTTCCCCGATGTAGCCAAATGCGGTTTTTATGTCCGATTCGGGCAATAGCAGGTTGCCGTCATCAATGCGTTCGCGGCCGTACGCGATGCCTACAACGCCCCAGAGATTCCAGAAATACCCGTTGCTGAAAACAAAGGTGTAGGTGTACCCGACGTCACCCCAGATGGAGGTGATGTCGCGCTTGTCGTTTTCGTAGCCGAGAACCCCGTCGTTGTCTTCGGCAATGTTTCGCTGCAGGCGCCCGCCGATAATCAAACTCCCGGCAGATTTCTTTTGACGGCGATCCAAAAAGTAGGCGCTCCTGGGTGCGAAATTTCCTTTCGCGGTCGCCATCCAGAGCATCGAAAAATACATGTCCGCAAACCAGAGATCAATGAATTCTTGCTCCTTTTTGCCGTCGCGTTCGACTTCCGTGGTAAAGCCGCTGTAAAAGCGGAGCTTTGCCGCAAGCCACCAGTTTCCCGGGAAAAAGTCAAGTCCCGTCTCGAAAGCCTGGGTGTCCGATTTTTCTTTTGAAGTGGTAAAAGGAAGACTGTATTTGAAATCGGCGGACACGTCCCACGAAATTCCGAATGTGGTAAACAGACTGTCGTAACCGACGCCGATGCCCACATCGACCGGGCGGTTTGAATTGAGCATCGAGTTGTTGTAGGCGGAATTCCAGATAGCCACGAAATTGTAATCGCACAAGAAACGCAACGAGAACCGTTCGCGGAACTTGGAAACCGAAGGCTCGTCGCTGTCTTGCGCTTCGGCAAAGGCAACCCCCGCGAACACCAGGGCAAACAGGAATATTTTCAGTACGCACTTCATCAGGGGTTTTGAAAAGATAATAATGCTTAAAAGCTAATGTTAAATTGAAATTTTGATTTCAAATAGTTGGTTCGCAAGCCCGACCGTTGGTTCGAAATCGGCAATCTTCTTGAACCCGTATTTTTCGTATAGGCCGTGGTGCTCGCTTTTGAGATAAATTTTTTTGTAGCCGAGCCTTTGGGCGTAATCAAGCGCCGCGTCAATTAAGCTTTTGGATAGCCGCTCTCCCCGGAATTTTTCGCTAACGTAAACGAGATTTATAAAAGGGCTGCAACTGAATTTTGCAGGAATGTTTCCGTTCTCCTCGAGAACGCAAAAGCCGACAACATCTTCACCGTGTACAGCAACGAAAACTTTTTCCCAGTCTAGGAAATCGTTCTTTGACATTCGATCGGCTAAACGACGCCCCGGCAGCCATGGGCAATCTTTCGCGAAAGCGTGCGTCTTTTCCCACCATGGTTCATCTTTGTTGATCGCGATTATCATTGCTTTACCTCAGCTTATAAAAAGCCCTTATAAGATTTTACGGGTACTTCCCTCCGGGAATATCCTTCAAAATTTCTTTCCAGAAATCGCGGAATTCCTTTTCGGTGACGGTGCCGCCTGCGCTGAGTAGGCGGTAGTGCTCGCCTTGCCAGATGTAATCGACGGGGGAGGAGTCAAATCCGTTGCGGGTGTAAAATTCGCGGCGTCGGTTCCTGCGTTCGAGTTCTTCGGCGTCCTTGGAATCTTCTTCGACTTCGATATCGACGACAATGCGGGAGTCGGGATGTTTTTCGCGGATGGCCTGCAAAATTTGCGAACCATACCCGCGAGAGTGTAACTCAGGCTCAACTGCAAAGTAGACGATGTTCGTGATGTCGCCGTGCGAAATGGAATTTGAAAATCCGCAGAAAGTATCTCTATCAAAAAACGCCCAGAATTCCCGCTTGATTTTATCGTCAAGCAAATGCTTTATTGGAATCCGCTCGTTGGCCGGAAACGCCGACTCGTACAGAGCCTTGACCTGTGGAAACCAGGGGACATCTCTTGTGACATCGAAAAAATGGAGCATAAGAATTATTTATAAAGAATAATAAAAAAGCCCAGGCAACGGTTGTGTTGCTTGGGCTCTTGTACCTGAAAGAGACTGTTTTACTTGATAAATGCGGTAAGCAGTTTCTTTGCCTCGTCACCGGTGGCAAAACGTATCTTGCCTACGGTGTGGTATTCGAATCCCTGGAACTGCTGCAAATGTAATGCGGCAAATTCGTGGTCCTGCGAATAGCAAAGGTTCAAACGCAAATTCCCGTTGTCGCTAGTGGCCGGGCGTCCTTCCTTTTTGAGGATTGCGATGAGTTCGCTCTGGTCCGCTTCGAGAATCGCTTTGACTTTTTGACCTTCGGTGGGGTTGTAGTCTAAGGTGATGCCCACGACATTCGATTTGGTCGGTGCGTACGTTATTTTTGTCTTGAGTCCGAAAAAGCTTTTTTCGGTCTTGATGTAGATTTGATTGAAGAGGGCGCTTGCCATCTCCATTTTTGCGATATTCATAATCTTTCTCTTTTGTTCAATGAGTGAAATGGTCCCTGAGTGGTACACTGAGCCTGTCGAAGTGCTTGTCAGGGGGCCGATGTCTTGTGCATGCAGAGAAAGAATCGATTAACAGAGAATTCGTTTCAGCGTAAATACGTAATAATCTTTTGACGCTTGGTAGGCGAGTGGGGTAGGGTATGCGCTGTATACGAGACCTTGTGCCGAGATTCTTTGTTGAATGTGCGTGGAGATTCGCTTGAATGCGCCGGCGTCACGTCCGCAGAATCCTTGAAAATTTCCGCTTCGCAAAGTGCGCGAAAGAGCTTGTTGCCCCGCGCGACGTGTCAGCAGGACCGCTTCTGAGGTGTTCTCACGTGAAAAGAAAAGCGGTTCGCTTGTAGAGCTTTGGTCAAAAGTAGCGTCGCTAAGTTCGCCCGCAGTTCTCAACTCAACGTCGTAATCGTAAACAAAAGACCCCTCGATAACGGCGGCGAATATCGCAAACACCGCGACCGCAATCATCGAAAGAACATTTTGCTTAAGGCGTTTCATTGAGCTATAAAATAGCAAGTTTGACCTATGACGACAACTTTTGGAACATTTTAGTGTATATTTATTTCTATGAAATCGTTTGAAAACAAAGTGGTCGTAGTGACGGGCGGGGCGCACGGGATTGGTGCAACTGTTGTGAGTGAATTCGAGAAAGAGGGCGCGAAGGTTGCGTACATCGACATTCGCGAGAATCCCTGCTTTGTGGGGGACCTCTCCAAGAAGGAAGTCCTCGAAAAATTTGCGCAGTTCGTCATCGAAAAATACGGGCACGTGGATGTGCTGGTCAATAATGCACTCCCGCTGATGAAGGGCATTGACGAATGTAGCTACGAAGAATTCAGCTATGCGCTCGCTGTCGGCGTGACTGCCCCGTTCTACCTCGCAAAACTTTTTGCGGCCCATTTTGCGAAGGGCGCAAGCATTATAAACATTTCTTCGAGTCGCGACCGCATGAGCCAACCGCAAACGGAAAGCTATACGGCGGCGAAGGGAGGGATCGCAGCCCTCACGCATGCGCTAGCCGTGAGTTTTGCAAGCCGCGTGCGTGTGAATTCAATTTCTCCGGGTTGGATTGATACGGATTTCAAGGTCTATGAAGGCCCCGATGCCACGCAACAGCCCGCAGGTCGCGTCGGCAATCCGCTTGACATCGCGAATATGGTACTTTTCCTCGCGAGCGAAAAAGCCGGCTTTATCACCGGCGAAAACATTTGCATTGATGGCGGCATGACCCGCCAGATGATTTACCACAACGATTGCGGCTGGAAATTGGAAGGGTAAATAAAGGTTACATGTCCTTTATACAGCGGATAGAGAAAGATCCTTTTTTGGAATTTGCTCCCAAATGTCCAGCATCATTTTCCATTACATAAGCTGCATCAAAGACCGTTTCTGTGCTTCCCTCGTCCCATTCGTCGGTGCATATAAAGAATGCCCTCTCGCCCTGGCCCTTGCCTTTAGCATTTTCGTCAAGTAAAGGGAATCCTGCGGGAATAACAGAAAATCCGTAATCATCTGTGCCTGTGTGAATACCAAGCCACCCCTTGCTTGACTTTAATACTTTGCCGGCAACATCTTCTCCAACAGCGTCATGCAGATCCCACCATTCGTCAAAGGATGGCAAATGCCAGCCTTCAGGGCAAATGCCTCGTATCGTGTCATCAGATAGAATGCACGATGCCCCGTACCCGCAAGTTCGTGGATTTTCTTCGTCATTGGCCAAAGCAACGGAATCTATTGCCGCCGCCCAAGTGTAAAAGCGTCCGACGATATCGCATTTTGCTTCGTCATTATCGATGCACCAGTTATTTCCTTTAATACTTGGCGTTAAATTGGTGTCGGCGTAATTCAGGTTTTCCGCCATCCAAGTTTGATCCCCGATTTTTACCGTCTTGTATTTTTTTCCGTCGCGTTCATCCGTTATTTCTCCATATTCAATATCTGGATTAAGGTAAGCCGTCTTAGGGAGGCTCCAGTCAAATTCATTGTTACTGCTGGAACTTTTCGCTTGACTGCTGCTTGAATTTTCTGTTTCGCTGCTACTTGAACTTTTGGCTTCGCTGCAACTAGAAACGGTGGATTTGCTATCGCTAGATGTTAAGTTGCCGGATTTGTGGGACGAATTGTCTTCGTCGCTATATTCTTCAACAGCTGGCCCTGACGCTTCCTGCGAACAAGCCCAGCAAAGAATAAGGGAAAAACAGACTAAAAGTTTTTTGTACATCATATGACACCTCCTTATAGAAAATAACTAAAAATGTGCCAAAACGCATAGATTACGTAAAAAAATTGAGAAAAGTGCTTTTATTTGGTTATATTAAAAGGGGAATGTTTACGCGTTTTGAGATGTGGCTATGGACAACGAATTGACGCTTTTGATAGGGAAGGGGGAAAAGATCCTTTATGCCGGAAAGCCGGACAAAAGGTGTTTCATTTTCGAATGCATTTTCAATCCGCTGCTCGCGTTTGCTCTCGTCTGGGGACTTTTTGACATGTTCTTTATCGGGGCGGCTTTCTCTTCGGACAAGGCGGACGAGGCGGCCTTCTTTATCATCCCGTTCATGGCGCTGCACATGATGCCGGTTTGGCTTTACCTGGGCGGGGCGCTCCTTTCGTTCAGGCGGTACCGCAACACGGCCTACATCGTCACCGACAAGGGAATCTACGCCTCTGGCGGTATCTTTGGGAGAACTTACAAGTCAAAGCCGTTCGCGGAACTTTCCCATGTGGACCTGCATCGCGGCATTTTCGATCAGTGGTTTGGCGTGGGCGACATCATTACGACCTCTGCTCAGGCTAATCCCGCTACAATGAACGGCCGCAGGACTTCTACCAACGCGGGCATTTCCATTGACAGCATTGCCAATTACGCAGAAGTGTACAAGCTTGTGAAGCAACTGCAAGAGGACATCTACACCGACGTGATGTACCCCAATGACCTTCGTCCCTCCGAAAATCACGGGTATAAGTCGAAGTATAAAGGCTAGGGCTTGATGGTTATCGGTGTTCCGTCTTTGACGGCGTCGTAGATTTCTTCGATTTCGTCGTTCGTGACGGCGATACAGCCGGCGGTCCAGTCTTTCCACCGGTGCCAGAATTTAAAGAGGAATGCCGGAACTTTGTTCGGGTAGCCGTGAATCATGATGTCGCCCCCAGGCTCGTAATAGCCTTCTTTCGCGGCCTTGATTTGCTCCGCGTTCGGGTACGAAATCTTCAGCGATAAATGAAACTTGCTTTTGGGGTTGTGAAGCACGATGGTGTAGTCGCCTTCGGGCGTCTTGTTGTCACCTGACTTGACCTTCGCTCCCACGGGATTCTTGCCAAGCGAAATCCTGTACGTCTTGACAACGCTATCGCCGTTGCGCAAGTGCATTTGGCGCTTCGCCTTTTCTACGAGGATGTTGTCGATGGGTGAGGAGAGCATGGGTTGAAATGTAGTTTTTTTAGAATTCGCCGCAAAACTCAAGGCCGAGTTGGTGTAGGGTGGGGTTGCGTGCTAAAGTTCATTGCTCGTAAAGAGCGACTATAAGACCTACTTTTGAATATTTCTTTAGTTATGCGGGCTCGCAAGCAGCTTTTATGTTGTCACGAACTTAATCAATTCCGTATAATTCCCCGAATCTGCGGCATGAAGTGCATCAATATACTTCTTTCGTAAATCCGTAATGTCGGTCAAGCTGGCATCTCCCCAATAGAGCCGCGGTTCGCCAAGTTGCTGCATAAGCAGGTCCGCCATCAGTCGCGAAATTCTACCATTGCCGTTAGGGAACGGGTGGATTAAAACAAGCCTGTGGTGAAGCCGGACGGCTATTTCCAAGTTGGGGAATGTATGGTTCTCCATCCAGAATTTCACATCATCGAACAACGTCTTCAATTTGACGGGAATTTGGTATGGCGCGACCCCAATGTTTCTTTCCGTCGTTCGGTATTCACCGGCCCATTTCCACACTTGACCGAACTATATCGGCCATACCCAAAATATAAATTATGGGCATGTCATAAAATGACAAAATGACGAATGGGGAAAATTTTTACTTGTCCCAAATGCGCCTTATGTTCTTGGCTATCATCTCATCGGCCATGTCCGTCAGGATATGCGGATCATCGGCAAGTTGATTTTCCAATGCCATGTTCGTGTTGACGCTCGATAGGATTGCTTCGGCTTTTTTGTGGGCCTGTCGTTTAATCGTCTCCTGCAGGCTGCTCTTGGGGATAAAACCGTAAACGAAATCGCAGTCAAGGCCTTCCGCGATTTTTTTCATGGTCGAAATCTTGAGGTTGTTTTCGTTGAGTTCCATCTTGGCGATGCGCGGCTGAGAAAGCCCGACGCGTTCCGCAAGTTGTTTTGCGGTCATTCCGAGAGCCCGACGAACGGCGGAAATCCACCCTTGCTTGGGAGGTTGGGCGTCGCGAAGCTGGGCGAGGTTTCCCGTCTTATGGGCAAGAGCCCTGAGCAAAATCAGCCTTTGGTTCATAAAATAATCTATTTGTTATAATCTGCTTGATAAATATAATAAATATGTTGTAGAATTTCAATAAAATATAACTTTTTTATTGTAAATTGAAGTTTAACTCCGGAAATTCCCCAAAAAACAATTTGAAGTCTAGGATGAAAACTGCTAATATATCGGCGCTTTTGATAGAATTTAAGAGGGATTCGCCAATATTTGAGCATGTGTGTGGATTTTGGGGCTTGATTTTAAGAACTAGCCGCAAAGCTCAAGGCCGAGATTGTGTAGGGTATGGGGCCGCGCTGAAGTTCTTAGCTCGTAAAGAGCCTAAAAATCAGTAATCGTCGCCGAGGATTTCTTCGAATCTTTTATCTCGGAATTCCCAGTCAATTTTTATGCTATCGTGAAACGGAGTGTGCCGATTGTATGACATTGCATGAAGACGGAAAAGGTCCGGGTCCAGGAAATCCTTGAGGTCAGGTTTAATCTTTACCGGATTTTTTCTAACGCGTTCTACAGCACGACGGATTTCTTCCTCGTCCTTACGCAAGAATTCCTCAAGTTCATCCATCGTGTACGGCATATTAGTTTTACCTCTGCTCGTAAAGAGTGACTATAGACTCATTTTGTCTATCTTATTTTTTTATTTATTTCCATTTGCGAAATAGGACTGTTTTATTAATTCCATAATGTCAGCAATCTTTGATTTTTCTGAAAGATATACTCTATAATCGCCATTACCCCAATGACCAATATCTGAAACATCTTGTGCTATTCCATTGGGATCGACTAGAGTACCCTTGGACATATTGATGAAAATCTTCAGGTTATTTTTTTGAATTTCTACATCAGTGAAATTTTTTGGAGATTTGAACGCAATGTAAAGTTTCTTTGGCTCAACAACCACGTTGTCAAGTTTCTTTATCTCTTTTTTTAGTTCTTGATAAAGTAGAATGGTTTCTTTGTTTCCTTTGGAAAGTAAACTATCCTCTGTATACAACACTGAATTTTCAACTTCTTCTGCCATTTTTTCGTCAATGATTTCGTGACCTTCCGGTGAAACTTTGTGCAATCTTTGGACTGTTCCACTGACGGTTGCAATCGTCTGAAGAATTGCATAAGCATCATCGGCAGACATTGCATAGAACTCTTTTTTTCTCTTTTTACCATCAAAAGTTTCAATAGCTCGCAGGTTTGGATTGATGCTGTCTATCATATTATGGAGAGCCAAATCCTGAAGGCGCTCATTAACTTCATAGATGGCGAACACTCTGAAAGCATAAGGAATGCACTCGCTTCGATTAAGTTCCTTTAAGCGTTTCTGTAAATTATCCGCATATCCAATTTTCACATATTCAGGAAAGCTCGGATTAGTAAGGATATATACAACGCCTTGACCTTTGTTATTTTTCTTGTTCATTATGCTTTACCTGTAAATGTGGCTCTTCTTTGTATGGTGGTTGTAACGCGACGCTTAAAGTATCCATATAAAAATATATCATATTTTTTGTTATCTCGCAAGCATTTAGGGCAGAACGTTTATTTTTATGTGCTCGCAATACTCAAAAAACGCCCAGGCTTTTAACCTGGACGTTTTCTAAAAGGAGGTCCCGGCTCGGAGGCGGGGAAGGCATCCTATTACTTCAAGAACTGCATGTACGGCAGCTTGCTTGCAAGTTCCTGCACCTTGTCGGCGTTGGCCATGAGGGCGGAACGTGCGTGCCAGGAACCGTCGAGGAACTGACCGCGGGGGCCGTCGGCAAGCGTGAGCTCGATGGTTTCGTCACCCATCTTGAGCGTGCGGCTTTCGGTGCTCGTCACGAGTTCTTCGCTCGGGTGTGCTTCGATCCAGGCGAGAATCTTGTCTGCAACTTCGTGGCTCACCTTGTAGCAAGGCACGCCAATGGCCACGCAGTTACCGAAGAAGATTTCGGAGTAGCTTTCGGCGATGATGGCGCGGATGCCCCAGCGCTTGAGAGCCTGCGGAGCGTGTTCACGGCTGGAACCGCAACCGAAGTTCTGGTTAGAAACGAGGATGGAGCCGTTCTTGTAGGCCGGATCGCGGAACGGGTGGACCTTGCCCTGAGCGGCGAGGCCAGCGATATCGTCGGCAAAGGCGTTTGCGCCGAGGCCTTCGAAAGTCACGCACTTGAGGAAGCGTGCCGGGATGATACGGTCAGTGTCGATGTCGTTGCCGCGTACAGGAACGCCGGAACCTTTAACAATGTCGATAGAATTCATTTTTTAAATCTCCTTGCGTTACTTGATGTACTTGCGGACGTCGGTGACCTTGCCTTCGATGGCGGCGGCAGCCACCATGGCGGGGCTCATGAGGATGGTGCGGCCCGTCGGGCTGCCCTGACGGCCCTTGAAGTTACGGTTGCTGGAGCTTGCGCTCACCTGGCGGTCCTTGAGCTTATCCGGGTTCATGGCGAGGCAGAGCGAGCAGCCTGCTTCGCGCCATTCGGCACCGGCTTCCTTGAAAATCTTGTCGAGACCGAGAGCTTCGGCTTCCACCTTGATCTTCATGGAGCCCGGAACGACCCACATCTTTACGGTCGGGGCGACCTTGTGGCCCTTGATGATTTCGGCGGCGGCCTGCAAGTCGCTGAGGCGGCCGTTGGTGCAGCTACCCACGAAGGCGATGTCAATCGGGCGGCCAATCATCTGGCTGCCTTCTTCCCAGCCCATGTATTCATAAGCTTCGGAGATGACCTTCTTTTCGCTGCCTTCGAATTCGCTGATCTTCGGCATGTTGCCGTTGAGCGGAATGGCCTGGGCCGGAGTGATACCCCAGGTAACCATCGGTTCGAGGTTGTCGCAGTTGATTTCGACTTCGTCGTCAAACTGGGCGTCGGCGTCGGTAGCCACGGACTTCCAGTAAGCAACGGCTTCGTCCCACTTGTCAGCCTTCGGGGCGTACGGACGGCCCTTGAGGTATTCAAAAGTCTTTTCGTCGGGGTTGCAGTAACCGACGCGGGCGCCACCTTCGATAGCCATGTTGCAGACCGTCATACGGCCTTCCATGCCCATTTCTTCGATGACCGGACCGGCAAATTCGTAAGCGTAGCCAACGCCACCGTTCACGCCGAGCTTGGCGATGTAGGCGAGGGCAACGTCCTTGGCGGTCACACCCGGCTTGAGCTTGCCGGTGAACTTGATGCGGCGAGTCTTGAGCGGGCTCATGGCGAGCGTCTGGGTAGCGAGAACGTCGGCCACCTGGCTTGTACCGATACCGAATGCGATAGCACCGAAGGCACCGTGCGTTGCCGTGTGAGAGTCACCGCAAGCAACGGTCATACCCGGCTGGGTCACGCCTTCTTCGGGGCCCACGATGTGGATAACGCCCTGTTCGGCGGTGGCGGGGCCAAAGAACTTGATGCCGTTGTTCTTGGTGTTGTTTTCAATGTGGGAGAACATCTCTTCGGAAATGCCGTCCTTGAGCGGGCGGTTGCGTTCCGGGAAGGTGGTCGGGATAATGTGGTCGACCGTGGCGAAGGTGCGTTCCGGGAACAGAACCTTCTGGCCTTCTTCGCGGAGCTGCGCAAAAGCCTGCGGGCTCGTGACTTCGTGGCAGAGGTGGAGCCCGATAAAGAGCTGGCACTGGCCGCTCGGGAGCTTTGCTACCGTGTGGCTTTCAAAAATCTTCTGATAGAGTGATTTTCCCATGATTTTGTCTCTTTTTTATGCCTTTTCGATTTATTCTCCAAGGCTGATTAATTGCGGCGTAAATATAGTAAAATCGGCAAGGGAAGGGGATACCGCTGTAAACACTTATTGCTTTTCAGGGTATACCTGAAGGGGGTCTTGCAATCTATTTTTCAAAATAGGGAAGTGTGTCTTTTTTTGAGGTTGGATATGAAAAAGAAATTTTTAGGAGCACGCTTACTTGCGTCTACCGCTGCGTTAATCTTGCTGGCATCCTGCTCGGATGACGGTTCTTCAGGTTCTACCAATGGCGCCGAAGTTCTTCCGGATCAGTCT
This sequence comes from Fibrobacter sp. UWT2, assembly GCF_900142545.1. Lineage (NCBI taxonomy): Bacteria > Pseudomonadati > Fibrobacterota > Fibrobacteria > Fibrobacterales > Fibrobacteraceae > Fibrobacter > Fibrobacter sp. UWT2. The sequence continues at coordinate 69,262 of NZ_FRBF01000002.1, forward strand.
ACCGAAGCCCCCGTAAGTCCCGAAAATACTGAAAATCCTGTAATTGAAGGCTCTGAAGAGGGTTCCAGTAGCGAGGTTCTCACGCCCGAAGAAGTGGCCAACGAACCAATTACAGAAGAAGATTTGAAGGATGACGGTACGGCTTCTGTGACGACCCTCACAGTCGGTGTCTCGGGCGTTGCTGAAATAGGCCCGTTTGCAGAAGGCGCTACGGTTTCCTTGAGTGGTGTCGATGTCAAGACCATGACTCTGTCGGGCTCCGCCTTGAGTGGCAAGGTGTCTTCCAACTTGGGCGCTTTCACGGTTTCGGGCGATATCAGCTCTGCTGTCGCTAGCATCGAAGTCAAGGGCGATTATGTGAATTTCACATCCGAAGAACGCTATGTTGCCTCGGGCATCAAGGCGCTTTCGGATCTTCGCGAACGTAACAAGGTCAATGTGAACGTGCTGACTCGCCTTGAATATGACCGTGTGCAGTATCTGGTGACTGAAATGGGACTCAGCTTTACGGCGGCCAAGACCCGTGCCGAAAAAGAAGTGCTTGCCGCTCTCGGTCTAAAGCAAGATTCCACCTTATTCGAAGATATCTCGCTATACGATCATACTCAGGCTGCCGCGAACTTGCTCGCGGTAACAGCTGCTTTGCTTGAAGAACGCTCCGCTGGTGATGTAGATGCGGCCTTGTCGGCAATCGCTGCTGACATTGCTCCGGATGGCACCTGGGATGATCCTGCGCTCAAGGCGTCCGTGGGCGATATTGCCTATTCTCTCAATACAGGCTATCCGAGCTCCGTCTTGTCCGATTTGAATGGCGGTGCAAGCATTGAATACTTTAGCGTGTGGGTGGAACATATCTGGGCCGCTCAATACGGCTTGGGTTCTTGTGGCGCATCTAACCAAAATCAAGTAAAACCCAATGCAAATGCTGCTAGCGTCAATGCGTCTATGCAGTTCGTTTGCCAAGACACCTTGTGGTCTATGGCTACCGAAGCTATTCTCTTGAATTTGGCAGCCGCTGCACTTTTCGGTGAATGTTCCGATGCCAATGTGGGGCAAATGAAGGCCAATGATGAGGGCAAGTACTTCGTTTGCAGAAAGAACGCCTGGAAGGTTGCCGGAGATGAAGACCTTGCCAATATGAAGGTGGCTGAACAGAATGGGGCTTGCACCTCGGCGAACGAGGGCACTCTCGCATCCTACGAATCCGACTATTACGTGTGCGTTTCGAATTTCTGGTCCAAGACCAAGAATGTTCCCGTCGATTATTCCAAGGGCCGTGCCATGAACAAGCGCCTTGGCCGCGGTATCAATATGGGTAATGCCTGGGAATCTACGGGTAATGGGGCTACGGCTGATTGTGGCTGGAACAACTGCATTCAAGATGGCTACTTCAAGATTGTCAAGGACGCTGGCTTCAATTCTGTACGTATTCCTGTGCGCTGGAACCAAGATGCTTCCAATAGCTCTCCTTACTCGCTCGATGCAGGTCGTCTTTCTGGCGTCAAGGCAGATATTGATCTTGCCCTTGCCCAAGGACTTGCCGTTATCGTGAATTTCCACCATTACACGACTTTGAACGATGCAGCAGCAGGGTACACCTCGAACAAAAGCAAGTATGAAAGTGAAAAGGCTCGTTTCCTTGGTATGTGGGAACAGGTGGCTAAAGAAATGAACGCCTATCCGGATAGCTTGCTCGTCCTTGAAATCTTCAATGAACCTCATGACATGAAGGTGGAACAGGTAAACGATATCATGAATTCCGCATACGAAGTGATTCGTAAGAATGCTCCGGGCAAAACGATTATGTTCGAAGCGGGTGCTTATTCCAAATTCGGTCAGATCCCGAAACTGACTCTCCCTGCCGACGGAAACATTATTGTGAGCGGTCATTATTACGAACCCTACACCTTTACGCATCAGGGACATGGCTACGATTGCAATAATTCCTTGTCCGACAAGACGGTCGCTTCGATTGATGGCGAATTCAAGGGCTACGCCGATGCGATTGCGGAATATTTCCCCGATATCAAGGGTGGTTCCGTGCCGATGAACATGGGCGAGTTCGGCGTGTCAGGCCAACATGGCTCTTCTTGTGGCGGAAATGGCGTTTCTGACGATCTGCGCGCCAAGTGGACCGATGCTGCCATTGCCGCTGCCGAAAAGTATGGCATGTCCTGGCACTACTGGGGCTTTGTGGGCGTAGGCGGCTTCGAAGCCTACGACAAGGGCGCCGGTCAGTGGTACTCGGAACTGTTGCAGGTCTTTACAAAATACACATCCAAGTAAAATATCCCCAAAACACAAACCATGCAAAAAGCCCTGCGGAAAATTCCGCAGGACTTTTTATTTACCGAAGAAAAACTTTGCTGAATATTAGAACTGTTCAACCTGAGTGTCGAACTGGTACTTTTCGTGGTAGTAGGCGAGCATTTCGCTTGTGCTGGTGAAGGCGCCTGCGCGGATAGCGTTGCGGACTTCAGGATCGTTGCGGGACATTTCGATGATCTTTGCGTCTATGTCCTTGAACAGCAACTTGTTAGATGCGATTGCAACGTGATTCTGGTTGTAGTCCAGGTGATAGTTGCGTTCGAGCATCTGGAAAAGTTCGGACTGGCACTGATTTTCAGGCGGATGCTTCTTGGCGACCGGCATGTAGCACTTGTTGATGTAATCGGTCTTGTAGGCGACGATCATTTCGTCAATGGCGGGGATATTGTGAGCCGAGTCGTGGCTAGCTACTTGAACAGTGGGAGTGACGACACCGGAGCATCCGGTAAGGAGGGCTGCGGTAATGGTTGCAAGAGCTAGAACTCTAAACTTCATTTGTTTTTATCCTTTTTTCTTTGTTGATTCCAAATCCCTAATTCCAGTTTAAAAGTTATTTAAAACGGGGTGTTTTGGCGAGGCCGAAAATGTAACAAATAGCTTACAACGGCTCTAAAAAAACGTTTAGAGAACACTTTTTGGTAGCCTTTGTGATGGGGGTCACTTTTACTGTCTGCCACCCACTGCTTCGGCAGTAGGTTTGAACATGTAGAACCACTTAATCGGGTCAATTACTTTGTATCTAACATTGCCGATAACTTTGTTACCGTTTTTCGAGATGAGCCCAGTAACTACGTGGGCGTGCGGGCCAGTGGTGTGTCCGGTAAGACCCACGGTTGCAATGGGGTCTCCTGCCATAACTTCTTGTCCATCAAGGTATAGCAGCTGGTCACAATGCATGAAAATCACGACGTCTTTTTGGCGGACAAGTCCAATGACAATTCCGCCGCGTTCGTCGCGTGCTGTCCAAGCTTTTGCGGCGAAGGGCGCGAGTATGCGTGCACCCTGTCGGCTTGCTACGTCGATACCGTTATGTTGTCTAAAATTGGCGGTGGCCACTTCGTGGTAAAATTCCGTCAAGTAGGTGACACTATCCGATACGATCGATGTCCAGTACTTCCAGGCGGCGCCAATGGAATCCGATGCGGTGGTTCCGATGTAGTCAGGGCGCGAGAACTTGATGACGGTTCCTTCGGGCGGAATATTCTTTTTGTTGTTTTCCCAGGAATTGGTGGGGTAACCGTTTTCTTCGAGTGTAACCTTGATGTACTGCTGCACCATTTTTTCGTTGGTGATCAATGCACTAAAACGGCCTATGGCGTAGCGTCCGATGCGCTGCATCGATTCCTTGCCGTCGAAGGTGTATTCAAACGATGGCGCCACCGAAAGTTTGTCGCGTTCGTGAATGCGGTCGCGCATGTTCGAAATGCTCGGATCCGTCTTGGTCACGAAGAAAAACGGGAGCGCGATGGCGAGCAAGAACAAAAGCGGGAAAATGGTTCTGAAAACCTTTGAGGTTCCGTCCAACGGGTTCTTTTCAAGAATCGAAAACTTGTGCAGGTTCTCAATAATCTTGGCGAATGCTTCGGGATTCTTTTTCCAGTCGCACTGGCGGATTTCCTTGAAGAAGGAATGGCTACGGCGTACCGCCCTGTAGGCGTGGTAAAATTTCTTCTTGTCAGGCTTTTGCGGGAAAAGCCAAAGCAGGTTCGATTTGTTGAAATGGGGGAGGTCTTCCAAAAATGCAGACGCTTCCGCGGCACTTTCGCCGTCGATCACAATCAGTCTTGAAACGAGCTTGGCGTAATAGGCTTCCTGGTCGCTAATTTCCAGGGGGAGTATGGCTACAATCTGCGCGGTCGTCTTCTTGAGCTGCTGCAGGTTGTGGTAGAGGTTTCTGAACTGGTCGTCGTTTTGCGGAAAGCCTCTTGAGCCCGTAATGGTCCAGTTGCTTTCGGAGGAATTGAGCTCGTTCAGAACTTCTTGGGTGAGCTTTTGCTCAAAAAGGTCGCATGCAGAAACGGGGGCGTTACCCTTGAGACTATTTTTGCCGGAAAAATCAATCACTAAAAAACGCGCGCCGGCGTTTAGCGCCAGCGCAAGGTTCTGCAAGGGTTCAAGCGGAATCTCGGTTTCGCCCGGAAAAGCAAAAAAGGTGATTCCGCCCTGCCTGTACAGGTCATTTAAGACCTTGTGCTGCATGTCCCTTAATTAGGCCTTCTGAGTGCCACGGGGGTAGGTGAAACCTGCCGGCGGAGCTGCCACGAACTTGTCCACCTGGAGATAGAGTTCTTCGGCGGTAGCGCTCGGGTTGAAATAGATTTCCTGGTTGCGGTTCTGGGTGCGGCCCTTGAGCGGTTCGCTACGGCGAGAACGGCTTACGATGCCCAGCGGGAGCACTTCCAAGAGCGGAAGCAGGCCAAAGTAGCGGAACAGGCTGAAGTTCTTCTGCCAAGTGGTACGTTCGGCGAGCACGGCGAAGGTGCCTTCGAAAATGGACTTGGTCTGGAGCAGTTCGTCGCTAGTCATGGTCACCAGTTCGTGATTGGTGGGGAAGTTGTTCACGAAGTTGACCATGTCGCCCTTGAGGTAGTTGGCGTCGCAGAGAAATACGAATTTCATGTTTTTACCTGTTTTTGATTGTTGTTTTGACACAAAATAGTTTTTTGGTATTACACTGTCATTTGCAAAAAGGGCGAAAACGAATACTTTCGGAACTTTTTGTTCCGGTTGAATGTAAATTCTTTGTAAAATCCTGAGAAACCTCCCAAAATACGAAAAAATTGTTTTTTGGACTTCTTGAAGCGGCTCTTTGGAGGATATTCCGTAAGTCGTTGAGTATCAACGAGTTACGTTAGCGAATTGCCCAAATTTGCTCAAAAACGGCAATTTGTTGGTTATTCAAAATTTACTTTTTGGGGATTTTTTTCGAAAATGTGCGTTTCATCACGTTTAAAAACGTTATATTTGACCTCGTAAAATCGCGCTCGGACTAGCGGGGGCGGTACGTTTTTTGTGAAAGCAAAAGGTGTAATTGGAAGAAGAAATTTATGGGAGATCATAAATGAAACGAAAAAATTGGTCTGTAGCTGCCCTATTGGCGTCAGTCAGTATTCTGGCATCTGTAGGTATTGCTCAGGAGGAAAATAGTGCTCCTTCGGTTATGGGTATTCCAGGTGAATCCATTGACGAAGGCAAGAAGTTTGCTCCGATTAAGTTGGACAAGTATGTTACTGATGAGGACAAGGCTGAAAAAATCAAGTGGTCCGTGTCTGGAAACAAGCAACTTAAGGTATCCATTTCGCCCGATCGCGTAGCAACGATTGAAATCCCGAGCAAGTACTGGAACGGTTCTGAAGATATCACCTTTATCGCAACCGACACCAAGGGTGCCTCGGGTTCCGAAACGATCAACTTTAGTGTTGAATCCGTGAACAACCCGCCCGAAGTCAAGCAGATCCCTGACCAGACTATTGACGAAGGCAAGACTTTCACAAAGATCAAACTCGATGATTTCGTCACTGACCCGGACCACCCGAAGAACCAGATTTTGTGGGAATTCGACATCCAACCGGTGGGCAAGGATCAGGCTGAAGGCGACCTGAATGTGGAAATCGATCCGAACCGCGTCGCTTCCGTGATTATCCCGGACCAGAACTGGTACGGTTCCGCCAAGATCAAGTTTACGGCCACCGACGGCGAATACGCCAGCGCTTCTACGACCGCAAACTTCGTGGTGAAGCCCATTAACGACGCTCCGGTGATCAAGAAGATTCCGGACCAGACGATCGAAGAAAAGAACGAATTCGAATCCATTAGCCTCTCTGACTACGTGACTGACGTCGATGACGATGTCATGAAGCTCAAGTGGAGCATTTCGGGCAACAAGGACCTCAAGTTCGATATCGACAAGTACGGTTCTGCCAATATCAAGATCCCGAATGAATTCTGGAACGGCTCTGAAACCGTGACTTTCACGGCAACCGATGCTGCCGGTGCTTCTGCTAAGGCTACTGCCAAGTTCACCGTCAAGTCCGTGAACGATGCTCCTGAATTTGTGCAGGACGTCCAGGACCAGACGATCGAAGAAAAGCAGGAATTCAAGCCCATCGAACTGGACAAGCTGGTCAAGGATCCCGACCATCCTTTCGAACAACTTAAGTGGTCTGTTTCCGGTAACAAGGATCTTGCTGTGAACATTGCCGGCAAGACCGCTACCATCAAGATCCCGTCCAAGATGTGGAACGGCTCTGAATCCATCAAGTTCAAGGTTTGCGACCCGGCCGGCGCTTGCGCTGAATCCGAAAACAGCTTCACGGTGAACTCCGTGAACGATGTGCCGCAGCTCGTGAAGCAGATTCCGAACCAGAACATCGACGAAAAGAAGACCTTTGCTAAGATCAAGCTCGATGAATACGTGAAGGACGCCGACCACAAGAATTCTGAACTTTCTTGGGAAGCCGACGTGAAGCACCAGGGCAAGGAACCGCAGTCCGGTACTTTGTCTGTAAACATCGGTGATGACCACGTTGCTTCTATCGAAATTCCGGACCCGAGCTGGAACGGTACCGCTGTGGCAACCTTTACCGTGACTGACCCGGAAGGTGCTTCTGCCAAGCAGCAGGTGACATTTACTGTCAAGTCTATCAACGATATTCCGGTGTTCAAGAAGATTCCTGACCAGACTATCGAAGAAAAGAATGAATTCTCTTCTATCATGCTTGATGACTATCTCTCCGATGCCGACCACGATCTCTCCCAGTTGAAGATCGACATCGCAGGTAACAAGGACATCAAGGTTAACCTGAATAACAAGACTCGCGAAATTTCTTTCAAGACTCCGTCCGAACTCTGGAACGGTTCCGAAACCATTACCCTTACTGCAACTGACCCCGAAGGCGGCAAGGCTTCTACTCAGTTCAAGCTCGCTATCAAGTCCATCAACGACCCGCCGGTCATGAAGGACATTGCTGAACAGACCATCAAGGAAAAGGGTTCCTTCAAGCCGGTTGAACTCGACAAGTATGTCGAAGACCTCGACCACTCCAAGGACAAGCTGAAGTGGACTGTTACGGGTAACCGCGAACTCAAGGTGACTCTCGAAGGCCGCGTGATGAAGGTGACTCCGCCGAGCCCGCAGTGGAACGGTTCTGAAACCCTCACCATCAAGGTGACTGACCCGGAAGGTGCAACGGATGAACGCACTGTCGCATACACGGTTGAATCCGTGAACGACATTCCGGAATTCACGAAGCAGGTTGCTCCGCAGACCATCAAGGAAAAGGAACAGTTCAAGCCGATCAAGCTCGGCGAAATGGTTCGTGACCTCGATAACAAGCTCTCTGACCTTCAGTTCACTGTCGACGTGAAGTCCGCTAGCGGCAAGAACGCTGGCCTCACGGTTGAAATTGATGCCCAGCATGTGGCCACCATCAAGATTCCGAACAAGTACTGGAACGGTGCTGACGAAATCACCTTCACGGTTACCGACCCCGAAGGTGCCAAGGCTACCTCCAAGGCTCTCTTCACGGTGCAGTCTGTAAACGACGTGCCGACCCTGAAGAAGATTCCGGACCAGATGATCGAAGAAAAGCATGAATTTGCTTCTATCAAGCTCACCGACTACGCTTCCGATCCGGACCACAAGTTCGAACAGCTGAAGTGGAGTGTTGCTGGCAATAAGCAGTTGAAGATTGATATTGCCGGTGGTGTTGCCACCATCAAGATGCCGACCAAGAACTGGAACGGTTCTGAAAAGGTGACCTTCACGGTGACCGACCCGGAAGGCGCTTCTGCAAAGTCTGACGCCGTGTTCACGGTGAAGTCCATCAACGACGCTCCGGTCATGAAGGACATTGCTAACCAGACCATCAAGGAAAAGGGCGAATTCAAGCCTATCGAACTTGACAAGTTTGTGAGCGACGAAGACCATGACAACTCCAAGCTCAAGTGGACTGTTTCTGGTAACAAGGACCTGAAGGTCGTTATCGACCCGAAGCATGTCGCTACCATTACGACTCCGAACAAGTACTGGAACGGTACTGAAAAGATTACCTTCACTGTCACTGACCCGGAAGGTGCTTCCGACAAGCGTACGGTGACCTTCAAGGTTGAATCCGTGAACGATATTCCGGAATTCGTGAAGCCGATCAAGGATCAGAGCATTCCTGAAAAGCGCGAATTCGCAATCATCAACCTGAACGATATCGTGAAGGATGCCGACCACAAGCTCGATCAGCTCACTTGGAGCTTCGACGTGAAGCCGGCTAAGGGTGCCCCGAAGGGTTACACTCCGAAGCTGAAGGTGTCCGTTGATGGCCAGCGTATGGCCAAGATCGTGATTCCGGACAAGTACTGGAACGGTTCTGAAGAAATCACCTTCAAGGTGGAAGACCCGGATGGTGGCAAGGCTCATAGCACCGCTACCTTCACCGTGCAGTCCGTGAACGATGCTCCGACCATCGGCAAGATCGATGACCAGAACGTCAGGGAAAAGGAACAGTTCAAGTCCTTCAACCTCAAGCAGCTCGTCAAAGATCCGGACCATCCGTATGGCCGCCTCAAGATCGAAGTTACTGGCAACAAGGACCTCAAGGTTAATATTGACAACGAAGGCGTCGTGTCTATCAAGACTCCGAGCCCGATGTGGAACGGTAAGGAAACTTTGACCTTCACCGTGACCGACCCGGAAGGCGCTTCTGCTAAGGCTACGGCAGCCTTCTCCGTGCAGTCCATCAACGACCCGCCGATCATGAAGGATATTGCTAGCCAGACCATTAAGGAAAAGGGTAGCTTCAAGTCTATCGCTCTCGATAACTATGTCGAAGACCTCGATCACCCGAAGGCTAAGCTGAAGTGGAAGATCGAAGGTGCCAAGGAACTCAAGGTTGCTATGGACGCCAGCCACAATGTGTCTGTGCTGCCGCCGAACCCGTACTGGCACGGTTCTGAAACCGTCAAGTTCACTGTGACTGACCCGGAAGGCGCTTCTGATAGCCGCTCCGTGACCTTCACTGTTGAATCTGTGAACGATGCTCCGCAGTTCGTTCGCGAACTCAAGGATCAGTCCATCGACGAAAAGAGACAGTTCCAGCAGATCAAGCTCGACGATCTCGTGAAGGACCCGGACCACAAGAATTCCGAACTCAAGTGGACCTTCGATGTGAAGGCTAAGTCCGCTGCCGCTCCTGCCGCCAAGGGCAAGAAGGGCGCTGCTGCTGCCGAACCGGCAAGCAACAAGCCTGGCCTGAGCGTCAAGGTGGACCACAACCACGTTGCTACTATCGCTATTCCGGACAAGTACTGGAACGGTGCTGCCGACATTACCTTCACGGTCACTGACCCGGAAGGCGCAAAGGCTTCCAAGACCGCCCATTACGAAGTCCGTTCTATCAATGACCCGCCGGTTATTTCTTCTAGCGCTCCGCGTGGTGAATCCATCCGCGAAAACGGCGTCTTCAGAACGATTGACCTCACGAACCTTGCTTCTGACCCGGATCACAAGGCTTCTCAGCTCAAGTGGTCTGTCTCTGGCAACAAGTTCCTCAAGGTGACCATGCTCAAGGACAACACCGTGAAGGTGGCTGTGCCTGATGCTCAGTGGAACGGCAAGGAAACGGTGACCTTCACCGTGACCGACCCGGAAGGCGCTTCTGCCAACCACAAGATGCTCTTCGAAGTGTCTCGCGTGAACGATCCTCCTGTCATCTCCAAGAAGATTCCTGACCAGAAGATCAAGGAAAAGGAACTCTTCAAGCAGATCAAGCTTGACGAATACGTGAAGGACCCGGATAACAAGCCGAGCGAACTGAAGTGGACCGTTTCTGGCAACCGTCAGCTCAAGGCTGAAATTTCTCCGAGCCGCGTGCTCACCGTTTCTGCTCCGGATAAGAACTTCTGGTGCGCTCCGGAAACCATGGTCCTCATCGTGAAGGACCCGGATGGTGCTGAATCTTCTCAGACGGTGACCTTCGAAATCACTTCTGTGAACGATGCTCCGGTGCTCAAGAATATTCCGGACCAGAGAATCAAGGAAAAGGGTACGTTCAAGGAAATCGACCTGAACAAGTTCGTGAACGATCCTGACCACAAGCTTTCTGAACTCACTTGGTCCGTCAAGGTTGCCAAGGTGGGTGCCGCTCCTGCTCCGAAGCCGGCTAAGAAGCCTGCCAAGAAGGGCAAGAAGGGCAAGGAAGAAAAGGCTGAAGAACCGGCACCGGTTCCGGCTGACGAATTCCAGATCGAAATCGATAGCCGCAACATTGCTCGCGTGAAGATTGACAACAAGTACTGGAATGGCGAACGCAACGTGACCTTCACCGTGAAGGACCCGGAAGGCGCTTCTGATTCCAAGACTGTGAACTTCAAGGTTGAATCTGTGAACGACGCTCCGGAAATCAAGCCGATTCCTATCCAGAGCATCCAGGAAAAGGAACACTTCAAGCCGCTCGATCTCGCTCAGTTTATCTCTGACCCGGATCATCCGCTCTCCGCTTTGAAGATTGAAGTTGCTCCGGCCCGTTCTCTCAAGGCCTTCGTGAACGCCAAGAAGGAACTCGTCGTTACGACTCCGGACAAGTTCTGGAGCGGTACCGAAAAGATCAAGATCGACGTGTATGACCCGGAAGGTTCTCGTGCTTCTCAGCAGATTACCTACGAAGTCGTACCTGTGAACGATCCTCCGGTTGTGAAGCATATCGCTGGCCAGAGAGTCAAGGAAAAGGAACGCTTCGAAATTGTGGACCTCTCCAAGGTTGCCGAAGACCCGGATAACAAGCCGAATGAACTCCGTTGGACTGTTACTGGCAATAAGGACTTGAAGGTTGATATCAAGGGTAGCCGTGCCCAGATCCTGACTCCGAACCCGAACTGGTTCGGTAAGGAAACCCTCACCTTCACGGTGAAGGATATCGCCGGTGCCTCTGCTTCTACGCAGGCTACCTTCGAAGTGGTTGCCGTGAACGATCCTCCGACTCTCAAGCCGGTGCAGCCGTTCGTGATCGAAGAAAAGAAAACCTTCGCTCCGTTCGACTTCAGCAAGGTCGTTAGCGATCCGGATAACAAGCTCGATGAACTTGTGTGGACTCTCGACAACGAAGTTCCGGCCCTTAAGGGTAAGAAGGCTGGCAAGAACGGCCCGGCTGTGAAGCATGAAATCAACTTCTCTATCGACGAGAAGGGCGTGCTCCATGCTGAAACTCCGAACCCGTACTGGAACGGTATGGAAGTTGTGACTGTGAACGTGTTTGACCCGGCTGGCGAAAGCGCCTCTATCCAGGTGAAGTACACGGTGAAGCCCGTGAACGACCCGCCGATCGTGAAGGAAATTCCTGGCCAGGAAACCCTGCAGGGCACTACCTTCAAGCCGATCAAGCTCGACAACTATGTGTCTGACCCTGACCATAAGGTTAGCGAAATCCGTTGGGGCGTGACTGGCGCCAAGAACCTCGCTGTGCAGATTAACGGCAACCGCGAAGCTGTCGTGAAGCCGAAGAAGCCGGATTGGTTCGGTGACGAAACCCTCATCTTCACTGCTAAGGACCCGGCCGGCGCCTCTGATAAGGCTATGGTGAAGTTCGTGGTGAAGCATGTGAATGCCGCTCCGATTATGCGCGATATTCCTGACCACACGATCAAGGAAGACGACAACAACGGTGTGATCGCCGTGATCAAGCTCGACCAGTTTGCCCGCGATAAGGACAACCGCTTCGACGAACTCAAGTGGACCTTCACTGGCAACAAGTACTTGACCGTGAAGTATGACAAGTTCAAGAAGACCGCTACGGTTGCTCAGCCGCACCCGAACTGGAACGGCAAGCCGGAAAAGATCACCTTCACGGTGACCGACCCGGATGGCGCCAAGGCTTCTAAGTCTGCTCTCTTCACCGTGATTGCAGTGAACGACGCTCCTGTGGCTAACCCCCAGACTTACATGACTCAGGAAGGCGAAGAACTCAAGGTCTCTGCTTCTGAAGGTCTGATGTCCGGTGTGGTTGACCCGGATGGTGAAAAGCCGGTGTCTGTACAGCTGGTGATGAAGCCGCGCAACGGTAAGATCAACCTGAACGAACGTGACGGTTCCTTCACCTACATGCCGAACAAGGGCTTCAGCGGCCTTGACGAATTCAGCTTCAAGGTTCGTGACCCGGCTGGCCTCGCTTCTCAGGTGACTACTGCCGAAGTGAACGTCTCCTTCAAGATGAAGGACCTCCGCGGTGGTGATACCAAGAAGGCTGAAAAGAAGCCTGAAGTGAAGGAAGAACCGAAGGAAGAAGAAAAGGCTCCGGCTGCAGGCAAGAAAAAGCGCCGCAAGAGAAAGTAATTCCTTAAAAAGGATTGAATAATTTGAAAATCCCGCTCGTTGAGCGGGATTTTTTGTTGAGGGAAAATCTCTAGAGGCTTGCGATGAATGCGTTTAAGCTGAAGCCGCCGTGGCTTGTGGCAATGCACTTGGCATTTGCGTTGCGGGTGGGCGATAGCTCGGGGCATTCACGCAGCAGGTTTGCGGTGCAGGTGTAATGCGAGCCAGGGCGGCTGTCGTCTTTAGGTGCAAGGATTGCGACGGTTAGGGACTTGCCGAGCGGCTTGAGGGCGCGGGCGAGCTCGGCGAGTCGGCGGCCGATTTGAGTGTAAAGCTTAGGAGCGTCAAAGTCGAGGCGTTTGCCGTAGGGCGGATTCAGTACGATGATGGGGGCGATTTCGCCTGGGCAGGCTTCGGCAATTTCATTAGCGGTGTAGCTGAAGAAATCCTTGACTTGTGACGTAATCGGAGCTTGTTCGATGCTTGCAAGCGGCGAGCACTCTACATTGTGCTGAATGATTTCGGTCGCCTTAGGCGAAATGTCACTCGTGACGATTTTGAGAATGTTGCATTCATTCTCTCGTCTCTCGCCTTTAGTCTCTCGTCTAACCAAAAAATTCCACGTCGCTTCCTTAAAGGCGGGCTGATGTTTTAAGGCGAAATCGCGGCATTTGCCCGGAATGAGGCCGTTAGTCATGTATGCGGCTTCTAGGCTGAAGGTGCCGCTGCCTGCCATAAGATCGAGTAGACAGTAGGAAGTAGGAAGTAGACAGGATGGTGATTGTAGTGAACATGCTTCGAGAATCATTGCGGCGGCAATGGTTTCTTTGAGAGGAGCGTCGTTGACGAACCGTTCGTGGCCACGCTTGTAAAGTTCTTCGCCGGCAAGGTCCAGCCAAATGGTGCAGCGGTCGTCAATCAGTGTGATGTATAAGTGCTGTGTATTTGAGTGAGAATGCTGATTCCGGCCTACGCCGGAATGACTGTCGGCAGGTGAGTTGGTATGCTGATTCCGGCCTTCGCCGGAATGACTGTCGGCGAGGGAATGAATGACGTTGTGTAGGCGTTCTGCGATGGCGTCGCTGTGGTACAGGCGCGAATGCTTGCAGGTAACGTGAATGTTGATTCCTCTTTCGTCTCTCGTCTGTAGGGCGTTGCCCGTTCTCTTGTCTAAGTACAGTTCCCAAGGGATTTCGGCGGCTTTCTTTTCGAGTTCGCGGAAGTTTTCTGCCTTGAAGTCGGCGAGGTGCATAAGGATGCGGTTTGCGACGCGGCTGTAGGCGACAGCCTTCCATGCTTCGGTAATTTTGGCAAAAAATTCGATTTTCCCGTCGCCGGTTATATGCGGCGCACTTTCTTCGTCTGGAAATTCAAGCCCGAAAAGCGACAACTCGTAGGCGAGTGTAGCCTCGAAACCGAGGGGGGCTATCGCCAAAAAACGGTGCGGCTTTCCGATGACTTGCCGCTTGAGGCGCTTTTCTAGGTTTTCGTTCACGTCGTATTATTCTGGTTTCTATTACGGCAGGAATATAGAAAAAAGAAGAAAACTTAACTAAACTTTACTATATTTGGCACGCAATGATTCGATTTAAACATAAGCGTATTGACCGCAGCGAGTCGAAGTACAAGAGACTGAGCCGCATCTATTATAACCGCATGTTCCCTAAAAGGCAAGATGCGCTTAAGGTGGCTGGTTCGGTTGCTGCAGGCGTTTTTATTGGTATTTGGCCGACCATTGGTGTTGCGATTATTTTGACGGTGGCTTTTTGCGCCTTGTTCAGGCTCCCGAAGGTGCCGGGTATTGTGTCTTCTTTCGTGGCAAACCCGCTCACTCAGTTCGGTTTCTTTTACCCGTCGGGCTACGCTATCGGTTGTTGGCTTTTAAAGCCTGAAAAGATCAATTTTGATTTTCTTTCGGAGTTCGAAGGCCTTTCTTTTAAGAATTGCATATCGTTGATTACGCATCTTTGGCAGGATGCTTCCGGGCATTTGATCGCCTTTTTGGTGGGAATCACGATTGTAGCGGCTATTGGCGGCATTATATTCTTTTTCCTGGCCTATTTTATTGTAAATTATCGCAAGAAAAAGTGGCTGGATGCAAAGACAAGTTACATCCAGAGCTTGATTGCCGAAGACGAAGCTTTAATTAAAGCAGCACACAAAGGAAAACACCCTATGATGCACATTTACCCGTTCAAGGCGCTGCGCCCGGTGAATCCGGCCGAAGCCGAAACGATTTCCGCCCTCCCGTACGACGTGATGAACCGCGCCGAAGCAAAGGCCATGGCCGAAGGGCTCCCGCATTCCTACCTGCGCGTGACCCGTGCCGAACTGGAACTTCCTGATTCCGTGGATGCCTACGACCCGAAGGTTTACGCTCATGCTCGCGAAAACCTGGACAAGATGATTGCCGACGGCGTGATCGCTTACGACAAGAAGCCTTGCCTCTACGTTTATCGTCAGACCATGAACGGTCGCGAACAGTACGGTCTCGTTTGCTGCGTGCCCGCTGCTGACTATTTCAACGGCATTATCAAGAAGCACGAACTCACTCGCGCCGACAAGGAAGAAGACCGTCTGCGCCATGTGCTCGCTACTAACGCCAACACCGGTCCGGTGTTCCTGACCTACCGCGATCAGGGCCAGTTCGATGTGTTCGGTGCAGTGACCAAGCGTAAGCCCGTGTATGACTTCGTGAGCAAGGGTGACGGCTTTGGCCACACGGTTTGGATTATCGACGATGACGCCGAAATCGAAGCCATTCGCAAGTCTTTCGAAGCCGTTCCGGTAAGCTATATTGCCGACGGTCACCACCGCAGTGCTGCCGGTGCCCGCGCCGCCAGCTTCCGCGCTGAACAGAACCCGAACAACACCGGCGACGAAGAATACAACCGTTACCTCGCCATTCTCTTCCCGAGCACCCAGCTCAAGATCCTCGACTACAACCGCGTACTCAAGGACCTGAACGGCCGTACTCCGGAACAGCTCATGGACGAAATGAAGAAGGTGTTCGATATCGAAGCCCTCGACAAGATGCAGAGCCCGGCTAAGCAGAACCAGGTGAACTTCTACATGGGCGGCAAGTGGTATGCTTGCACGTTCAAGGCTGAATACCTCAAGAACCTCGGCCCGGTCGACAGCCTCGACGTGGCTCTCCTCCAGAAGCTTATCCTCAAGCCGCTCTTCGACATTGACGATCCGCGTACTTCCAAGCGCATCGACTTCGTCGGTGGCATCCGCGGTCTCGGCGAACTCGTGAAGCGCGTCGACAGCGGTGAATGCGCCTGTGCCTTCGCTATGTATCCGACGACTCTCGATCAGCTCATGAATATCGCCGACGCTGGCGAAATCATGCCGCCGAAGAGCACCTGGTTTGAACCCAAGCTCCGCGACGGTCTGCTGGTTCACTCGCTGGACTAATTGCTTAACAGGTTTGAGCGATGAGCTCGGAGCTAAAGCTCCTTTGAGTCCGTTTCGCTCAGAACTTAAAAAATGAGCCATAAGGTTTTACGCCTTATGGTTCTTTTCACTCCTCTTCTTCTTCTGGAGCTAGAAGCGAAAGTGCGTAGTCAATTGCCATCTTGGCGTAACGCTGAATGGGATAGATGACTTTTACCTTTAAGCGGTCGGGCCATTCCATGTAGAGCCCGATAAAGTCCTTGTGCGTAAAGTAGCCGAGTTCGCGGGAATCGGGGCAGTTGGAGCCCTTCAAGCAAGTCAGGTAATAGCAGTCTTCTTCGATCACAATCTTGTTCAGAGGCTCATCCAGATACTGTTCCGGTTCTTCTTCTTTTGCAGGGGCAGGCTTTGCCGGTGCTGCGACAGCAGAATCTTTTTTTGTGGTATCTTTTTGCGTCGTGTCGGCCTTTGCGGCTTTAACAGTATCTGCCTTAATGGAATCACCTACGGTAGAATCTGCAGAAGATGTGGGCGGGGGAGTGAGCTCAAGCTTGGCAGGCTTTAAGCGGAACAGTTCGCGCTTGATTTTGATGGGAGCGTTGCCCGGTTCGGCTTGACGGATCTGGAGCTCAATCAGGTAGCGGTCCTGCCACGGCAAGAAGTCGACTTCTTTAAGGCTCACCTGACGGTTTGCAATCTTGGTCGCACCCACGCGGTCAATGTTGATTTCGCGGTCACCTTGCCAGAGCGAAGACTTGATGGCAATCTTTTCGCCG
This sequence comes from Fibrobacter sp. UWT2, assembly GCF_900142545.1. NCBI lineage: Bacteria > Pseudomonadati > Fibrobacterota > Fibrobacteria > Fibrobacterales > Fibrobacteraceae > Fibrobacter > Fibrobacter sp. UWT2. Next base: position 86,062 of record NZ_FRBF01000002.1, read on the forward strand.
TGCGTATGCAAGTAGGCGAGAATGTAGTCTTGCTCTACTTCGTTCAATTTGTCGAAATAAAGCGTGTCTCCGGCCTTGGGTACATAAATGGTCTTGCTCTGGATAAACGCATCTTCGCCTTTCCATTTGAAATTGCGGTGAGGCGTACGCACATACCCCTTGTCGGTAATTTCGATGGAATCACCCGGCATGGCAAGAACCTTGCGCACCATAGTCTCGCCGCTTTTGAGCGTGAGCCATACGATGTCTTGATCCTTGACTTGTGTCAGACACTGGGGGAGTTTGCACATCCAGTGAATGGACTGCTCCTTGAACTTGGGTGTCATAGACGCATCCATAATTTTGACGGGCGCAATGGCGTAAATGCGAGCGACAAAAGAGACTCCAACAACAATCAGCAAGAACAGGAACAACAGAAAGACATGGCTCTGCGAATTCTTTCGCTGAAGCCTTTTAACCTTTCTGGAAAGTCCTGACAAGAACAAATTAATCTCCGTTGTTGGTGGAGTTGTCGCTTAAAGAAAGTACGGCGAGGAATGCCTTCTGCGGCACTTCCACCGAGCCGATACTCTTCATGCGCTTCTTACCTTCTTTCTGCTTTTCAAGGAGCTTGCGCTTACGGGTAATGTCACCGCCATAGCACTTGGCAAGCACGTCCTTACGCACGGCCTTCACGGTCGAACGGCTAATGATCTTGCCGCCGATAGCACCCTGAATAGCCACGTCAAACTGCTGGCGCGGAATAAGGTCTTTAAGCTTCACGCAGATGGCGTTGGCATAAGTGTGAGCCTTGTCCTTGTGGATAATCACCGAGAAGGCATCCACCGGGTCGCCGTTCAAGAGAATATCAAGCTTCACCAAGTTGTTGCGTCTGTATTCGCTCGGGGCGTAGTCGAGGCCTGCATAGCCGCGGCTCACGGACTTGAGACGATCGTAGAAGTCAAACATGATTTCGGCGAGCGGCAGGTTGTACTTGAGAATCACCTTTTCTTCGTCGAGGTATTCCATCGTCTCGAATTCGCCGCGCTTTTCTTCGCAGAGCGTCATGAGCGCACCCACGAATTCCTTCGGCGTAAAGATCTGCGCCTTCACATAAGGTTCTTCGATGTGGTCGTAGCGGCTTGCATCCGGGAGCTTGGAGGGGCTTTCGATCTTCACCATCGTGCCGTCGCTCATGTACACGTGGTATTCCACGTTCGGTACGGTCGTGATGATGTCTACGTTGAATTCGCGGTCCAGACGTTCCTGCACGATTTCCATGTGCAAGAGTCCGAGGAAGCCCGTACGGAAACCGAAGCCGAGTGCTTCGGAAGTTTCCGGTTCCCAGCTCAAGGCCGAGTCGTTCAGGCGGAGCTTTTCCAGAGCTTCACGTAAGTCCTTATAATCTTCCGGATTGATGGGGTAGATACCGGAATAGATCATCGGCAGAATGTCTTTGTAGCCCGGGAGCGGTTCTGCGGCCGGGTTAGCGGAATCGGTGAGCGTGTCACCGATTTTCACATCGCTAATCGTCTTGACGTTTGCAAGAACGTAGCCCACCATGCCTTCCGAAAGTTCGGGACGCGGATCGCGGCGCATGCTGAAGGTTCCGACTTCGGTCACCATGTATTCGCCGCCGGTCTTCATCATCTTGATTTTCATGCCGGCCTTGAGGGTGCCTTCGACAATGCGGATGTAATTGATCACGCCGCGGTAGGAATCGTAAACGGAATCAAAGATAAGAGCCTTGAGAGGCTTTCCGCTGTCGCCCTTGGGGGCGGGAATTTCGTCGACGATCTTGTCCAGCACCTGTTCAACGTTCAGGCCGGTCTTTGCAGAAATGCGGGGAATCTTGTCGGGGTCGTAACCCAGGAGGTCGCCCACCAGCTGTGCAATGTGGTCGGGCTGGGCACCCGGCAGGTCTACCTTGTTCAGCACCGGAATGATTTCCAGGTCGTTTTCCAAGGCCAGATACAAGTTAGAAAGAGTCTGGGCTTCGATGCCCTGGCTTGCGTCCACCACCAGGATTGCACCTTCGCAAGCGGCCAGGGAGCGGCTAACTTCGTAAGTGAAGTCTACGTGCCCCGGCGTATCGATCATGTTCAGGATGTATTCCTTGCCGTCTTTTTCGTACACCATGCGAATGGCGTGTGCCTTGATGGTAATGCCACGTTCGCGTTCAAGATCCATGTCGTCCAAGAGCTGGTTCATCATCTCGTTCTTGGAGACGGTCTTGGTCAGTTCGATCATGCGGTCGGCAAGGGTTGATTTGCCGTGGTCAATATGGGCGATAATGCTGAAATTTCTGATGTTGTCGTTTTGCGGCATAGGTGCGATAAAATTATCGGGTGAATACTGCTATTTTTCGGGCTAAATATAGAAAATGCGCAAATGGGCTTTGACAAAAAAAGCTATATTAACGATATAAAACAAAGAAGTGCACCATCAATCATGGTTGTTATGAAAAGACCTTTAGTTCTTGTCGCCCTTGTTTCTGCTCTTGTACTTGGCTTCTTCAGTTTTGGATTTGCCGAAGGAAAGGTGTTCAACAAGGATTATTCCGGTATTAAGTCTATTGAAGCTACTATTGAAACTCACGAAGGCAAAATCGTGCTGGCGCTTGATTTCAAGGCGGCTCCGAATACGGTTGCCAATTTTGTGGATTTGGCGAACAAGGGTTTTTATAACGGTTTGACTTTTCACCGTGTTATTCCGGGCTTCATGATTCAGGGTGGCGACCCCGAAGGCAATGGCTCGGGCGGTCCCGGCTATACCATCGATGACGAAATCAGTACGTTGAAGCACGAAGCTGGTGTCATTTCGATGGCCAATCGCGGCCCGAACACGAATGGTTCGCAGTTTTTCATTACGCAGGCCCCGCAACCGCACCTAGATGGAAAGCATACGGTTTTCGGTAAGGTCCTTGAAGGCGAAGATGTGGTTTGCCGCATCGAGGCCAATGATAAAATTATTAACATCTCTATCGTGGAAAAGAAGTAATCTATGAGTTCTAAAAAAGCACCGTCCAAAGCAGCCAAGGCTCCGGCAAAGAAACCCGCAGCTAAGCCTGCAAAGAAGACAGCTCCTGCCAAACCCGCAGCCAAGGCTCCTGCAAAGGCAAAGCCCGCTGCCAAGCCTGCAAAGAAGGCTGCCCCGGCAAAGCCCGCCAAGGCTCCGGCAAAGAAGCCTGCCGCTAAGCCCGCAAAACCGGCCGCCAAGGCTCCGGTTAAGGCAAAGCCCGCTGCTGCTCCGAAGGCAAAGGACTCTAAGAAACCTGCCGCTAAGCCCGCTGCAAAGCCGGTCGCAAAGCAGGCTCCGAAGGCTGCCGCCAAGCCCGTTGTTAAGGCTGCTCCGAAGGCCGCTCCGGCAAAGCCCGCTAAGGCTGCTCCGGCTGCCAAGGCTGAACCGAAGGCTGCCAAGCAGGCTCCCAAGGTTGCCGCTAAGCCCGAACCGAAGGCTGCTAAGAAACCCGCCGAAAAGTCTGTTGCCGTGAAGGCCGAAAAGGTTGAAAAGGTGGCAAAGCCCGCCAAGGTCGAAGCTAAGCCTGTGGAAGTTGCCGAACCGGTTGATACTTCGGCCACCGACAACAAACCCTCCAAGAAACCGGGTCCTGACTACGCCTACGCCGTGCTCCTGCAGGGTGTGAAGCGTCTTTCGAAGACCATCATGTTCGTGAAGGTCGACGAATCTGAAGACCGTTCCAACAAGAAGAAGATGTCCAGCGATGTCAAGAACCTTGACATGAAGCCGACCTCTGCAATCCGCCACAAGTCGTCCCTTGCCGAAGAAACGCAGGAAGAACTGACGGAACGCATCCTTAAGGAACTCGAAGAACAGAACAAGATGTTCGAACGCGAAGCCGCCACGCAGATGTGCACGCGCTGCAACCGCAACCTCGTGTCTCCGGAATTCTGGGTCGACAAGCACCTCGGCTTCTGCGAAGAATGCGCCGCCATCCTCAAGCTCGGTCAGTCCAAGGAAGCCCGCAAGGTGGAATACCAGCTCGGTGCCATGGACGGCGACTCCCTGGATGAAGAAGATGACGATATTATCGGACCGGACGCAGACGACCTGAAGGAAGCTGAAGAAGATCTCGCCGAAATGGAAGATTAATTCCTTTCGGACAAAGTCAGAAATTAAAAATCCGCTCCCGGTTCGACCGAGGGCGGATTTCTTTTATAAGCGAGTTTTCGAGTGGCAGGCGAGGGCGCCGCGGTTGGCGCGGCCTCTAGTTAGTTCACCTTGCGCATGACGCCGATGAGCTTGCCAGCGATGGAGAAGTGCTTGTCCTTCTTGACAATGATCGGGCGGTAACGCGGGTTGGCCGGACGCAGTTCGATATGGTCTGCGGCAGGGTGGTAATACTTGACGGTTGCTTCGTTGTCGACCTGGGCCACGATGATTTCGCCACGGTCGGCAGTCTTCTGCTGGCGAGCGAAAATCAAGTCACCGTCGAGAATGCCGGCGTTGATCATGGAGTCGCCCTTGACGCGGAGCGCAAAGACATCGGAACGGCAAGCGAGGAAGTCGCGGTCGATGGTGACGGTGCCTTCGAGGTTCTGCACGGCGAGAATCGGCGTACCGGCAGCGACGCGGCCCACGATAGGAATTTCAATGGTATTTGCCGGTGCTTCCGAAGCTTCAGAATTGCCGCTGTCGACCACTTCGATGCCGCGGCTGAGTCTGGGGGAGCGGTTGATATAGCCCTTCTTGATGAGGGCGGCGAGAATGGAACGGACGCCGTTCGTCGAAGAAATCTCGAAATGGTTGCCGATTTCGCGGACCGTAGGCGGCATGCGATTTTCCTTGGAATACTTCTTGATGTATTCCAGGATCTCTTCTTGACGGGTGGTTAGCTCCTTGCGTTTGCTGTTGTTTTCCATGTATAAACCTCGCTTTAATAAATTACATACACAAATATAATGCACAATTGGGCAATTGTCAATAGGTTCACTGCACAAAATTTCATTATTTTACAAGACTCCGTCAAGCTTTTTCGTACAAAAAGCCCTTTCGAACAAAAAAAATTATATATTTTCCCCAAAAAGTCATTTTTCTTTAATGAAGTTCAGGGGGGCTTTCATGAAAAATACACTTAAATACTTTTTGGGGGTAATTCTCCTATTTTCTGTTTGCGCATGGAGCAAAGCATCTGATATCCTCATCGTCGTTGACGACGAAATGATAAAAGACAACGAAATCAAGAATGCCATAGACACCTATACAGATGACATTTGGAATACTTATCAAGTAAACGCCACTATCGTGTCTTTCAAATCCCAGAAGAATGGCGGGAAAGCCACCGACCTAAAAGAAATACTCGTAAGCAAGAAGGATTCCATTATGGGAGCCATCTTTGTTGGAGACATTCCGCGAGCTCAATTTGAATTCTACCAGAAAACTCAAGAAGGATTCCGGTACCAGCGCTGGGTAACAGACCTTTACTTCATGGACCTTGACGGTGTTTGGAAAGACACTGCTGCCGGAGGCCCCGAAGCCTATGGCGGAAAGTTGTTTGAAACCACCACGACAACATTAAACTTTGATGTACGCGATGGTTCTCCGATACCAGGGAAAGTACCGGCGGATAGTTTTTCAATTGCATATTCCGGATACATCAAATCTCCAGTCACCGCACTTTGTTCCCTGCAACTTACCACGGACAACGACAGGCGCCTTTGGATTAACGATTCCCTGCTCATTGACGCATGGTTCAACAACTGGGACATTCCCTATTACAGCGCTTTTCAATTCAAGAAAGACAGTCTCTACAAATTCAAACTAAACTATGCAGAGGAATATGGCACCGCTTATCTTACACTAAAATGGAAATGCGGGAATAATGCCTCCTATGAACCAATCCCTGATTCCGTTTGGCGTCAAAATGACAAGAGCACACGCGGTCTCAACCAAACCTATTACGGAAATATTTTCATGAAAGATTCGCTCCCAGAGGAAGACATAAAGCACCTTTGGATTTCTGGAAAATCCAATGGAGTTTTTGACGGGCACTATTCCAAAAGTGGCGCAGTTTCTGATTCCTTTGAAATATGGGTTTCTCGAATTGACCCCAACACGGCAGGTTTCTACGGTAACCCAAAAACACTTTTATTGAACTATTTCGAGAAAATCCACAACTACTATCTCGGTTTGTTCAAGAAAGCTACGCGTAGTGCCATGTTCCTAACTGAGGAAGGAGGCCTAAACAATCCTCTAGACCAGAAATTCGTTGATGGTTTGAGCCTTCTTTATTCCCCAGACTCCCTTGATAAGTCCATCGCTGACGGGCAGGAATATCTAGACAACATTAAATCAGACAAGTATGATTGGGCCCTTTACGGTGGGCACGGAGGCCAGACTGGCCTTGGAAACGGGCTGGATATAACACGAGTGGAAAGAAACATGTGCGTGTCACCGAGATTCTTCCACTTTGCCTGCTGTGGTCCACTTACCTGCTATGATTTCTACGGCAACGCCAATAGTGCCTCTGTTGGAAGCGAGCATATCTTTAACACGATTAACGGCGGTTTTGTAAGTATCGGTTCGTCCAAAACCAGTGGAAGCGACCAAATGGATGGTTTCATGTATTACGCCTTTGAGCACAAATTCATTGGCGAATCGTTCCGGGAATGGGTAAACGAAAGGGTAAAAAGGAACCAGTACAGTAACAAGGAAGACCTTTACGATTGGTTCTATGGAGAATCGATTATCGGAGATCCGATGCAAAAACTGGCAGTGCCAGAACAAACAACGACTCGCATCCATAAAGTCAAAGCACAACGGATGCCACAAAAAAACGGCAAGCTGTACGACCTTTTGGGAAGAATCAAAGGCTTTTTAAACATCCAGTAATCAATACTGGAGGCCGATTGACGTTTGTGGTGTGATTTTTTATTTTATTTATATGGAAGAAAAAAAAGAATACACCGCTCCGAAGATGAACGTATACGAACTGGATTCACAAGCTGTTCTTTTACAGCCTACTCAACCGGATGCGGGCGAGATTTCCAATACCGAATTCGATTAATTAGGTTGTCTAGTTTTTATAGAATTTAAAGTCCCTTGATTTGGTCAAGGGACTTATTTTGTTTGGGTTAGGCGGCGATTTTGTTTAATATTTTGCTGATAAAATAATTTTTACGAACGACGTATCTTATTGTCCTTCATGGACTTCTGTATGTCGTTGTCTTACAAACGTGTTATTTTATTGACAAGAAAAACATATTTTTGTAACTTTCGCCGCATGTTTGTGATTTTTGTCACATCTTTTTGGTGGTTAGTTGTCCCTGCGTTACGGGGGAGAACTGGCACTTTTTTTGCAAAAATCGCAATAAAAAACACTCCACACATAAAATTAAAGAAGGATTAGCATGAAAAAGAATTTTCATGTGTTTTTCGTATTTGCCCTGCTAGCGCTTTTGGCTGCTCCGTCGGCTGCGTATACATACAAGAACATTTACCTTTCTAGCAATGGAGAAACTGTCGTTTTGCCTTGCGACGGTACAGCTGATATCTCTGCTTCTGATATTGTGAGGAACTTTGTCATATATGATGATGGTGGTGCTAGCGGAAACTACAGCAATAACTGTAGGGGAGTTGCTCTAATTACCGCCCCTAAGGGGTATGGAATCAAGGCTTGGGGATGGATGAAGGCGGAATCCGCAGATTCCCTTCATATTAAGGATGATCGTTACAATACATATATGATTGCAAAATTTAATGGCACAGGGGTAAATTCGCAACGGGATTTTGGTCCGTATTACTCGACTTGCGACGGGATGAATATTTCGTTTATTACAGATGGTAGTGTTGTTGGTCCTGGATTTGAACTGCATGTGGAATTTGTGCCTTTGCGTACGGTTAGTGCAAATTCGGATCAAATATGGCTCTATAGCCCATATAAATGGGGTTATTATATAACTGAGACGTGGGGATTGACGGGGTCGGGTGTGGATGCAACTTACTCAGAAGGGATGACGGCTTCGTTTAGTTTCAATCCTAATTATAATGAAGAGCGTGTGTGGGGAGTAAAGTTGAGAAAAAAAGATGGGTCGGGCATCGTTGGATACCGGAAAAATGAGCGTAATGGTAGGTATGAGTTCGTAATGCCTTCGAGCGATGTTGGAGTTGTAACGAAACTAGATTGGGATAGTGCAGGTTATAATATGTTTAATGATGAAAAATCGTTATTCCTGTATGGAACAAGGAAAATCAAGCTTTATGATGAAGGGGGTCCAGAAGATGATTATGCCAGTAGTTTTGATGGATGGCTAAAATTATCTACGCCCGAAGGTTTTTATTTCCAGGTAACCGGAACGGTTGAAACGGAACCGTCATCTTATGGTGGTTATGATTATTTAGAGATTTATGATGGGGAGGTGTCAAAGGGAACTTCTGCTACACCGAAATGCAAAGTGTATACACAAGGAAATAAAGCTGGAAAGGTTAATGTTCCCTCTAATTGTGTAAGTACTGCTGAATATATGACGATTCATTTCCGTACTGATGGCTCCATTACCGCACCTGGCTTGGATTTGACGGTATCGTCTTTGTATAGAACTTATTCTGTTAATGTCAAACAGACTTCAAATGGAAGCATCTCTAGCGATGCGTATTCTAGTCAAAAAGGTTCTAAGGTCACATTGACGGTCAAACCCAATAGTGGTTATGTGTTAAAGGGTGTCGAAGTCGTGAATAAAACAACGGGTTTTTCCTATACTTATGGTAGTTATCAATCGAATACAGTGACATTTTCGATGCCTGCATCTGATGTAGATGTAACTCCGACTTTTGTGAAAGACACTTATAGCATCACGAAGAAATCTGCGACTGGAGGGTCTGTTACGGGACCTATTTCCGCAAAGGTTGGCTCAACTGTTGCAATGACGACAAGTACTACGAATGGATATCTATACAGTGGTGCTTCTGTTAAGGTAGATGGAAGTAGTGTGAGCGTTTTTGGCGAAAAGGGCTTTTTGGACGGAAAATTTAGCTTTACGATGCCGATTGGCGATGTGACCGTGACTCCTTCGTTTACCAACGATTGGAGTGCCGAGGGCGGCCTCTTCATCAATATGACCAAGGCGAAAAATGTTACCGCGGAGATTCCGTCAGGTGTCAAATCCTTCAAGGTTTATGACGATGGTGGCAAGTATGGGGATTATGGCCGCAGCAACAGAGACACCCTCGTGCTTTATGTCCCGACAGGCCATGTCCTGCAGTTGTCGGGAAGTATGAATATAAATTCGTCTTCTGACTCTTTGCTCGTCTATAATGGATCAAGGGCTAACGCCTACAGTCTTCTTGGAACATACAAGGGCTCTATAGAAAATGTCCTGAGCACCAGCAACTACATGACTCTCGTGTTCCATTCAGGTACCTCCTATTATAAGGGACTTGACCTGACGGTAAAAGTTCTTTCCGTAGTCAACCAGATTACCTACAAGAACAATAATTCCGGTGGCTCCGTGACGTCGGATGCGCCTACGACAGCAAGGAATGGTTACACAGTCAATTACTCCTATTCCTATAACAGTGGCTACATGGTAAGCGATATAAAGGCAGTCGATGCCGATGGCAAAAATGTAACGGTTACCGGCGGCTGGTATAATAACAATAAAGCATCCTTCAAGATGCCTCTGTCCGCGGTGACGGTTACCTCTTCCTACACGAACAACTGGAGTGCCGAGGGCGACCTCTACATCAACATGCCCAAGGCGAGCAAGGTTACCGCGACGATTCCGTCTGGAGTCAAGTCCTTCAAGGTTTATGACGATGGCGGCAAATCCGAGAGCTATAGCGGCAGCAACAGGGATACCCTCGTGCTTAATGCCCCGGCAGGCTATGTCCTGCAGTTGTCGGGAACCAAGAAAACAGCTTCATCTAATGACTCTTTGCTCGTCTATAACGGATCAGGGGCTAATGCCAATAGCCTTCTTGAAACATACAAGAGTTATAATGAACAAACAATAAGCAATGTCGTGAGCACTGGCAGCGCCATGACTCTCGTGTTCCATACAGGATACTCCCGTGATTACGGCCTCAACCTGACGGTTAAAGTCATTCCCATAGTCCACCAGATTACTTACACGAACAGGAACTCCGGCGGTTCAGTAACTTCGGATGCGCCAAAGACGGGAACGAGAGATGCCTTCGTCAATTTCTCCTATTCCTATAATAGTGGCTACCTGGTAAAAGAGATAAAGGCGGTCACTGCAGATGGTGACAGCGTAGCGGTTACCGGCGGCTGGTATAATGAAAAGAATGCGTCTTTCAAGATGCCTCTGGCTGCGGTGACGGTCACCTCGACCTATACGGATGACTTGACCGACGAGGGCGGTCTCTATATCAACATGCGTAAGAGTAGCAGGTTTACCGCAACGATTCCTGAAGGTGTCAAATCCTTCAAGGTTTATGACGATGGCGGCAACTCTGGGAACTATAGCGGCTACAACAGGGACACCCTCGTGCTTAAGGCCCCGGATGGCTACGTCCTGCGATTGTCGGGAAGCAAGAAAACGAATTCGTCTAGTGACTCATTGCTCGTCTATAACGGATCAGGGGCTAATGCCAATAGCCTTCTTAAAACATACAAGAGTTCATATGAACAAACTATAAGTAACGACCTGAGTAGTGGCAACTACATGACTCTCGTGTTCCATTCAGGATACTCCAATTATTACGGCCTTGATTTGACGGTTAAAGTCATTTCTGCAGTCAATCAGATTACCTACACGAACAAGAATTCCGGCGGTTCCGTTACATCGGATGCACCAAAGTCGGGAAAGAAAGATTCCATTGTCAGTTTCTCCTATTCCTATAATAGTGGTTATATGGTAAAAGAAATAAAGGCTGTCTCAGCAGACGGTGACAGCGTAATAGTTACCGGCGGGTGGTATAATGACAAGAAAGCGTCCTTCAAAATGCCTTTGTCTGCAGTGACGGTCACTTCGTCTTATACTGATGACTTGAGCGCCGAAGGCGGTCTTTATGTCAATATGCGTAAGACGAGCAAGTTTACCGCGACGATTCCTGAAGGTGTCAATTCGTTCAAGGTTTATGACGATGGCGGCAACTCTGGGAACTATAGCGGCAGCAACAGGGACACTCTCGTGCTTAAGGCTCCGGATGGCTACGTCCTGCGATTGTCGGGAAACAAGAAAACAGCTTCGTCTTATGACTCATTGCTCGTCTATAACGGATCAGGGGCTAATGCCAATAGTCTTCTTAAAACATACAAGAGTTCATATGAACAAACTATAGGTAACGACCTGAGCAGTGGTAGCTACATGACTCTCGTGTTCCATTCTGGATCCTCCCGTGATTACGGCCTCAACCTGACGGTTCAAGTCATTTCTGCAGTCAATCAGATTACCTACACGAACAAGAATTCTGGCGGTTCCGTGACTTCGGGGGCCCCTACGACAGGGAAGGACGGTTCCACAGTCAATTACACCTATTCCTATGACAGCGGCTACATGGTAAGTGACATCACTGCAGTCGATGCCGATGGCAAAAATGTAACGGTTACTGGCGGCTGGTATAATAACAAGAGAGCGTTCTTCAAGATGCCTCTGTCTGCGGTGACGATCACCTCGTCCTATACGGATATTTGGAGCGCCGATGGCGGCCTTTACATCAACATGCTCAAGGCTAGTAAGGTTGTCGCGACGATTCCAAAAGGAGTCGAATCGTTCAAGGTTTATGACGACGGCGGCATTTCCGGGAACTATAGCGGCAACAACAGGGACACTCTCGTGCTTAAGGCTCCGGATGGCTACGTCCTGCAGTTGACGGGAACCAAAAAAACAGCTTCGTCTTATGACTCATTGCTCGTCTATAACGGATCAGGGACTAATGCCAATAGTCTTCTTAAAACATACAAGAGTTCATATGAACAAACAATAAGCAATGTCCTGAGCAGTGGCAACTACATGACTCTCGTGTTCCATTCAGGCTCCTCCCGTGATTACGGCCTCGACCTTAAGGTGACGCTTATACTTGTGGACTATGCCATTCAAGTTAATAGTGCAACAAATGGAAAGGTGTCTGCATCTAAAACAACAGAACTCCATTTTGGTGATACGGTTTCTTTGACTGCGTCTGCTAATACTGGGTATATGCTAAAAGACGTTGTTGCCAAAGATTCGGCTGGCAATGCCGTTAAAGTCACGCAGTATTCGTTTGACGTTTCTGAGTTAATCATGCCGGCAAAGAATTTGGTTGTTACTCCGACATTTACGAATAACTTTACCGCAGCAGGCGGCTTACATCTCGATATGCGGAGGAATGCGAATGTCAAAGCGAATATTCCTTCTGGAGTTAAGTCGTTAAAGGTCTATGATAACGGCGGCAAGGATGGTGTTTATGAGGCGAGTAGTAATGACACCTTGACACTCACGGCTCCTGAAGGATACCGAATTAAATTGACGGGTAATGTTAAGACAGAAAAAGGTTGGGATTACTTCTACGTCTTTGATGGAGAGAATGCTAGCGCTAATAATTTGTTGACGATTGCTGGCCCGGCAACCTATAATTCTCATGATAAAGATACCAGTCTTACGGCGATATATAGCACTGGCAATCATATGACGCTCTGCTTTAAGGCTGATGGAATTTATCAATTCGAAGGCCTTGACCTTACCGTAACGCTCGAAAAGATTAATTATACGATTACTCGTAATTCTGTTACTGGTGGAACTGTAAATGGCAAGGATGCCGATACGCTTGGTGCAGTTGTTTACCTTACTGGTTCTCCAACAGGCTCCTATCATTTGAGCAATGTGACTGTCGTGGACGAAGGCGGAAACATCATCAAGTCGCCTATTTACTTGTTCGACCGTTCAAAATTTACTATGCCTGCAAGTAATGTGACAGTGACGCCAACATGGACGGATAACCTTACTGCAGAAGGCGGACTCCATCTTGATCTATTGAAGAACGAAAAAATTAACGAGGATATCCCGGCTGGGGTCAAATCCTTCAATTTGTATGATAATGGTGGCGCAGGCGGTAATTATGCAAGTAATAGCAGAGATACTTTGACGCTTAATGCACCTACGGGATTCTACCTGGTTGTGACAGGTTCTGTTACATTAGAAAAGGGCTGCGATTCTCTTTACATCTTCGATGGTGTTAATACCTCTGCTGCTCAGCTGTTTGGCTCAACAAGTGCATCAACGGGTAGTAAAACTGATATTGGAACCATTACCAGTTCTGGCCGTAGCCTCACATTCCGATTCAAGTCGGATGTTTCGAAAGAGTATTCTGGTCTTAACTTGAAGGTCTCTGTTGAACCGATTACCTACGTTATTGCGATTGCCGATGCTGCAAATGGTCGTGTTTCGAGTAGCGTAAAGAAGGCGGCCAAGGATTCAATTGTCAATCTGTCTTGGGTCTATACGACGGGTTATTTGATCAGGGATATTGATGTCAAGGATGCTTCCGAAAACAAGATTGTTGTCAATGGCGGCTGGTATTCGGGTGCCAAGGCAAGCTTTACAATGCCTGAAAGTCCTGTCATTGTTACCCCGACCTTTACGAATAACTTGACTGCCGAAGGCGATAATGGCCTCTACATCAATATGCCGAAGACCGGAATGGTCAATGCGACTATCCCGAATAAGGTGACTTCGTTCAAGGTGTATGATGACGGCGGTGCATCGGGTCTTTACAGCAATGGTTGTAATGGGACGCTTGTGCTTAATGCTCCAGAAGGCTACATGTTGCAGCTAAGTGGAAGTGTTACTGTCGAAAATCCGGGTTCTTCGGGTACAATCTATGATTACTTGATTGTCTATGACGGCGCCGATAATTCCGCGACCAAGTTGGTTGACAAGAAAACGGGGTCGGCGACAATCTCAGCTGTTCGTAGCTCGGGCCGTAATTTGACCTTGTTCTTCCATTCTGACGGAAGTAACGTGAGAGATGGCCTCGACTTGACGGTGACACTTGTTCCTGTGGATTATACGGTCACGGTGGCGACTGTTACGGGTGGGTCCATGACGAGTGACAAGGAATCTGCGGTTATGGATGGCGTGGTGACATTGACGGCGGTGCCGAAAGATGGCTACCTGATTGACGGTGTTGAAGTCAAGGATGCCAATAATAATGTTGTCGCCTTGAATAATGACATTTATTGGTATTGCGGTACTAATAAGGTCTCTTTCAAAATGCCAAGTGCATCTGTTACGGTCACCCCGAAATTTTCTCCGATTAACGCGCTGTACGTGAATATGCCGAAGAAAAGTGGAGTGGGTTGTGATGTTCATATTCCAGAAAATGTAACCTCCTTTAAAATTTACGATGATGGTGGTGAAGCTGGTAACTACAGTAACAACGTCAATGGCGAACTTTGGGTGGTGTTTGATGAAAAGTCTGGTAATGCAGGTCTAAAATTATCAGGGACAGTCTCAGCACCGAAGGATGGAGCTCACTTGTATGCTACCGCTGTGACTGATGACGCTATGGAATTGTTCTACACCAATAATGGTTCCTCAGATGGTCTTGCCGAGGATATTGGTACGTTTATTAATTCCTCGTCATTAATAATTGAATTCCGTACAGGCAATGTTGGTAGCGGTGCCGGTCTTGATTTGAAAGTTGATGTTGTCAAATCTCCGGGTGCCGGCGTAAAAGTTGTTTATGACGACGCTCATGTGATTGGTGATGGAAAACTCAGTAGATGGGCTTCGATAACGGATGGCGACAAGACATCGGAACTCAATATCCCCGAAGATGTTGCGGTTGACACAATCACGCTCTCTCGCAATTTTAAAACGAATAACGTGTATAATACAATTCTTTTCCCGTTTGATGTAAAGGCAGATAGTCTTGACGGAGTTGTAAAGGTGCTTCGTTTCAACGGCTTCAAGCAGAAAGAAGATGAATCTTGGGTTGTTCGCATGAAACGAGTCTGGACGAAGGATTCTATTGGTCGCGATATTGATGTCAATGCTAATACGCCCTACTTGGTCGTGATGGATGATCCCAAAATGGTTGTCCGTGGTGGCGTGACACTGAGAAAGACTGTTGAACCCATCGCGATGGCCGAAGACTGTAACTGGAAATTCATTGGAACGCTTTCTTATCAGGAATGGCCCGAAGGAAATCCTCTTGTCTATGGATTTAGTAACAATCAGTTTGTGAAGGCTGGTACGAATGTGAGGGTTGGCGCATTGCGTGCATACTTGCTGAAGCCCAAGCCGAAGCTGGCTAGCGAAAGACCGAGCCTGAATGGCTCTGCGCACGCCTACGAGTACATTGCCCCGGTGTATATTCCTGACGAATTCGATATCGTTGAAGACGATGACGAAAATGGCGAGAATACCACCGTTATCGGGCGCTACAACACGCGTACAGGCGAATTCAGGATGCTGCCCAGCTATGACATCAAGGGTCGCAAGCTGAACGGCAAGCCCAACGTACACAAAGCTTATTATGGTAAAAAAATTATAAGGAAATAGGAAAAATCAAATGAATATTCTAAAAGAAAAACTTTCTGATGTTGCCTCCAAAAAGAGCTATACGGCTCCTACGATGGAGGTGGTTGTAATGGATCATCATATGGATTTGCTCAACGGTAGTCCTAATGAACCGTCATCTGGGGAAGACGCCCCGACGGCCATGAGCGTTGAAGAAGAATAAAGGATTGATTATGAACCAGAAAAAAGAATACGTTGCTCCGGAAATGGATGTGCTTGAATACATGGTTGAAGTGTCTCTTTTGGTAGATAGTCCCAAATCCGATAATGCTGATGCTGATTCTGCTGATAATATCGAATTCGACTAATCCATTCCATAAGTCAGTATAAAAAGAAAGGAACTCTTGAAGAGTTCCTTTCTTTGTTCTGGAGGTGAGGGGAGTCGAACCCCTGTCCAAAATCACGTCCATGCACGTTCCTACAAGCTTTCCCTTCGTATTTAAGGTCTCGTCTGATCTACGCCCAAGAAGGTCGGCGCGGACTTTGACCAGCCTAGTGAATCTCGGACTCTAGCCCCAGGCATGCAAGAATCCTATCCCATATTGCGTCCGGACGTACATCCCGATGGGAGCGGAATGAGGCCCGGCGTTGCCGTTAATTAGGCAGCGAGTGCGTAGTTTTCGTCAGCACTTATTTTTTTTCAGACTTTTTTACGAGTGCCCTCGTCTGAGACCTCGGCTTGCAACTAACACTTCGGTAACCCT
Organism: Fibrobacter sp. UWT2; assembly: GCF_900142545.1. Classification (NCBI taxonomy): domain Bacteria; kingdom Pseudomonadati; phylum Fibrobacterota; class Fibrobacteria; order Fibrobacterales; family Fibrobacteraceae; genus Fibrobacter; species Fibrobacter sp. UWT2. Next base: position 102,227 of record NZ_FRBF01000002.1, read on the forward strand.
GTCGAAACCAGAGCACCCCCGTGTGCTTCGCACCGGGGGTGCTCTGGTTGAGACCTGTCGATTAAACGCGACTATAGGGAGCGTTTAAGCCCTTAAGCTCACGAAGTGAGCGCAAGGCCCCGAAGGGGTGAGAATAAAGCGAATAGCTTTATTCGAGGCAAACCAAAGCACATTCGGTGCTGTTTGTTTACAAATATACAAATATATCGCTCTTTTTCAAAGATTTGTCAAAAATTATGCTCGCATCCCTCTTAGAAATTGTGAACTTTTTTTGACAGAGCCTAGGCGTATTTCTATCTTTTGTTTACAAACGAACGAGGGTAACATGAGAGTTTTTCAAAAGGCCAAGAGTCTTTTTGCGTTTGCGTGTATGGGCATTTTGATTTGTGCCTGTGGCGATTCTGGCAGTTCCAGTACGACAGACGATCCCGAAAAGAGCGAAGACCCTGCAAAGGAAATTGAAGTAGACAACAAGGTTTCTGGTTCTACGGTCATTAGGGACAGAATCTACAATTCCAGCATCGGTTCGTACATGAACACGGTCCAGTTCGGGATTTATATCTGGCTGGAAGACAATTCCACCGAAAGCGGCTATTCGGGCAGCTCCATGTGTTATGACGACGATCCCGAAAATTGCTATACCTATGGCCGCCTGTACAGTCCTGGTGCTTTCAAGTGTCCCAGCGGATTCTCTGTTCCGAGCCAAGATGACTGGTCGGGAACCATGCGCTACCTTGCCAAATATAGCGAATTGGATACCATTTTCGGCTTTTCGAAGGGTGGCTATTGTTTTGAAGCTTTTGGTGAACTTGCCTGTTCCGATAAAGACAAGGCGGGTTACTATTTAGCGGGCGATAGCCTGGTGGCAGTTGTCAAGGGCCGTTCCGTTTCGTTCAAGTCGACAAGCGAGGGCGGCTTTTACCAGGTCCGTTGCGTGAAGTATTCCTATATCGTTCCGACGGTAGATGACCTTCCGGCTTGCGATTCCATTAGTCAGAGAACGTTGAACCGTTTCTACGTCATGAGCAAGAAGTCGGATTACCGCTGCATCGGTACGCGCTGGGTGGACGACTTTACGAACACTTGCAGCCATGTAGAAGACGGCATGTACGGTGTCTACCACGATTCCATGTACATCTGCAAGTATAACGAATGGGCTCTTGCCGACATTTCGGATTCCAAGGACAAGTGTACTGGCGCAAATGACCATACCACTTACTTGTTCAATGGCGTTTACTATGCTTGCGAAGACAGCTCTTGGCGCGAACTGACGTCGACTGAGAAGAAACTGGGCTATTGCAAGCCCGAACTTTATGGGACTATTGATTCGACCCTTTACATGAAGGAAGATGCGTATTTTGGGTATGATTCGCTTTATAACTATTTCACTTGCGATTCTGCCGGCTGGCGTGAATCGGTTCTGAGCGACGTTGCCGGCGAATGCGATAGCTCCAGGATGTATGACGAATTTAGGTTCAAGGAAAAATCCTATGTCTGCCGCGGCGATGACTGGGAAACCTTCTCCAGTTTGGAACGGGATATCGGTATTTGCTCGCCCAAGAAGCAGGGCGTAATCGATTCCTCTGACGGATATGGATACGTTTGCGACAGCGCCAGCTGGCGTTATGCGACAAAGGACGATTACCTGGGTGGCGATTGTACGCCCAAGCGCAATGGTGAAATCCGTGCGTATGGTTCGGACAAGTACATTTGCCGTGATTCTGTGTGGAACAAGCTTTCGGCTCTCGAAGCTGAACTTGGACTCTGCGATGCCAAGAAGAGGGGAGTCCTTGACACGACCAAGTCGAAATCCATCTATTACTGCGATACTACCGGTTGGCGCAGCGCGAATGTGGCCGATATTGGTGGCGAATGTAACGCATCCAATAAGTACAAGATGGTGAAGTTGAATGGCTACACCTACTATTGCTATGAAGGTTCTTGGGAATCGACGAGCAGTCTCGAAGACAAGATTGGCGTCTGCTGGGACAAGAACAAGGGTAAGATTGATTCTGTTACGGTTAAGGGCAAGCATTATTACTGCGATGCCAACGGCTGGCGTGAACTGGATACTTATGAGGTCAAGTTCGGCATTTGTACCGCTGCCTTGGAAGGAACGACTAAGTCCATCGATGGTGCTGCCTATACTTGTAAGAACGGAAAATGGACTTATGTGAAGGCTGCCGAATACCTTGGTGAATGCGATTCCCTTGCCTGGGGTAAGGTCAAGACTTACGATGAAACGGAATATGTTTGCAAGTTCACGTCATGGGTGACGCTGACGGACTTTGACAAGAAAAACGGCGTGTGCAGTGGAAAGGCGCTTGGCACGACGGTAGTTGTCGATGGAGTCAACTATATCTGTACATCGAGCGGCTGGTCTAAAACCACGAACCCGATTGAGTCTCTCGGGGATTGCGCCTACAAGGATTCGACGGTCTACAAGACCGATGCAAACGGTATCTACTACGCTTGCCATAACTACACGTGGACAAAGGTTTCTTCGATAGAAACGGTCTTTGGAAACTGCAACTATAAAAACCAAGGAAAAGAGGTCTTATTCAATGGCGTTGGATATGTCTGCGATTCCGTTGCTCTGGGGAAGGGCTGGCAAAAGATGACTGCAATTGATTCCCTTAGGGGTTACTGCAGCAATAAAAAGCTGGGTGACACGATTACCTATAAGAGTAATCGTTATCTCTGCAAGACCACCTCTGTTGGGAACCGCTGGACTATGGTGGGGTATCGTGAATATATGGGCGAATGTACGGTTGCCCGTGAAGGTCACAAGATGTTTAACGGACTCAATTACGACATTTGTTCCGATGAAAAATGGGTGGCTGTCTTTACGGAATCCTTGACCGATAAGGATGGAAATAAGTATAGAATCCAAAAAATTAACGGCGTGACCTGGATGGTTGATAACTTGAGCGTTGCAACGGATTCCTCGAATTGCGTTAACGGAACAACGACTTGTGATAATAGAGGTCGTTTGTACGGCTTCAGCGCTGCAAAGACCGCTTGTCCCACTGGCTGGACATTGCCGGATACCGCAGCGTGGGGATCCATGATCCGCTACGTGAATGCCTTGGATACTGCCTATAAGAGAAAGGTGGGTGGAAACATTTTCTGGCAACCGTCCGAAGATATTTATGGCCTCGCTCTTTCTTATACTGGTTATGAGTATTTCTTCTTGCAGAATGGTCAGGATCCGATAACGAAGCAGGGTGGTAATACCGATAAAGATTCCGCCGCCGTGTATTGGAGCTCGGATGGTTCCTATCAAGATTGGGGAAAAATTTCGTTTATTACGGGTGGGGGCACCGGACAAGGTCAAGATGCCAGGATGACCAAAACGGCTGTGCGCTGCATTAAGGAGGACTAGGATATGAAGGGTTTTAAGTGGTCTTTGTTTACGTTTGTCTTGATTGCAAGCCTTTTCAGCGCCTGTAGCACAACGTCTTCGTCTTCTTCGGATAATCCCGAAGACACTCCGAGTTCGGATAGTAAACTGGGCAGTAGCGGCAGCAAGAACGGGACATCTTCTAGCTCCTATAAGGCTGAAAGCGTGACGGATGCCGATCTTGTGGATGTGGAGAAGTTCGCTGGTCAAAAGGAAGATACGGTCTATGCAAAGGACGGTATCGTTTATAACACGCTCCGCGTGGGTCCGGCAATCTGGATGAACGAAAACCTGCGTTCCGAAGAACCGTTCGAGGCTAAGAGTGCTTGCTACGAATATGATGAAATCAATTGCAGCAAGTACGGTAGACTTTACTTGTATAACAAGGAAAGCAACCCCGTGGCTGCTTGCCCTGAAGACTATACATTGCCCTCTATTGGCTTGTGGAAGGAACTGTACGAAAGCGATGTGGGCTTTGAACCTGTATTTGCCGGAGCTTGCAACAAGCGCGATACGCTGGAATGCGATGGTCTGAAGAGTACGGTGAGGTACTTGGCCAATGATGACCGTGCGATTGTCTTTGACAAGGACAGTGCCGGGCATATCTCCTACAAAGTGCTGGATGCGGTTGATAACGGTTTCTATTCTGTTCGCTGTGTCAAGCCCCGTACCATTGTCGAAAAAATGGTGGAACTTCCGATTTGCGACAATGACTTGGTAAACATGCCGAACATCTACGTGATTGAAAAGGAACGCTCTTACCATTGCGATACCTATGACCAGCAATGGGATGAAACGACAAGCGGCGTCTGCCTCGCTTCTGAAGAGAAGGATTTCTACTTGATGAATGGTGGCTTGCTGGTATGCCGTAACCAGAAATGGCAAGTGGCAACTATTCGAGATGCCGGTGAAAAGTGCACGAAGGCGGAACTGTACAACGAGTATGTCTTGAATTCAACTCGTTATGTCTGCCTCGACAGCGGCTGGGTCGAGCTCAAGTTCCCGGCGTCTGTACTTGGATATTGCCGCGAAAAATTCTACGGTAAGGTGGCCAAGACCGACGAAGATGTATCCTATACCTGCGACTCCACCGGATGGAGAAAAACGGTGGTTGAGGATGTATATGGCGAGTGCGAAGAGGATAAAGTCTACAAGACTTATGAATATGATGGTAGAAAATGGCTGTGTGATTCGACGCTCTCTTGGAGAGTTGCGAATGAGCAAGAACAAGCAATGGGCTTCTGCGTGCCAAGCCTCTTTGATTCCGTCAGAACTTATAATGGACTTTTCCATAAATGCAATTCGGTGTTCAGGTATTGGGAAACTGTAAAAGCGGTAGACTATCTAAAAACATGCGACGAATCTACGATGTGGGATACGGTACAGGTGGATTCGACGGTTTATATGTGCAACGGTAATCAGGAATGGCAGATTCTTTTTAACGGTTTAGCCTACGGTCTTTGCACCGATAAGAATCTCGGCGAAACGAAATATGACGAAGACACGAAAAAATACTACATGTGTGGCCAGTATTCCGGGCTGTCGCTGGACAATACGAGAAATATTGTAACATGGTCTTGGGAATTGACGATTCCTGCCGGCGTTGATTTGGGCTTGTGCGCATATGACACGACCTATTATGCTCCGCTTGATGATAAATGCTATCTCTGCACAAGATCTTTCTGGCAATCTACTACGCTGTCGTTAGATGAATGTGTTAACTGATTGCTATCTTTGGCTTGATGGTTGAGTCTCTTTCAGAGTTTCTTACATTTTCGCATTCCGAGTCGCTGAACCTTTTTAACAAGGTGGAAACCGGCGCCATTCATGTGAATGGGGCGACGGTTCCTGCGGCTTCCATGATGGTGGCGTCGCGCTTTTTAAAGAAGCCGGGCCCGATTCTGGTCGTTACGCGGGATTATAAGAGTGCGGAATCCTGGGTAGAAAACCTGGAAGGTCTGCTGACCGAAAAATTTGTCCGCTTTTTTCCCTCGATTGGGCTTAAGCCTTACGAAAAGAAAGTCCCTTTTGAAGGGGTTCTCGAAGAACGCCTCAAATTCTTCAGGGATGTAGATTCCGATAGCCCCTTTGTGACGGTGTGCCCGCTGGATGCCTTGCTGATGCGGCTTCCGGCCCCGCAATCCGTACTGAAGGAATGCAGGACACTCAAGGTGGGCGATGTGTTGGAACCCGCCTCTTTGCGCCCCTGGTTTATGGATCACGGCTTTATGGAACAGCCGGTGGTTTCGGGCGTGGGGGAGTATTCCATTCGCGGCTGCATTGTAGATGTCAACTGCCTTCTGTATCCGCATCCGATCCGTATCGAATTCTTTGGCGACGAAATCGAATCGATTCGTAGCTTCGATATTTTCACGCAGCGTTCCGTAGAACAGATGAAGTCGGTGCAGCTGTTTCCGATGGGCGAATTTACGGTGCCCGAACGTGAAGCGGCGAAGTTCAACGGCGACCTTTCGGGGCTTTGGTGGCACCGTGGCCGCTATCAGCAACTGAACTCAAGTCTACTGGATTATTTGCCGAATGCCTCGCTGGTGTTCGAGGAGTTGTCAGCCCTTTCGGAGACAGCGTCGAAGCTGTATGTGAATTACGAACGGTCTTTCCAGGAAATCCGTACGGTCGATAGCGATGTGGTGGAACCAGTGCGTACCTGGTTCAAGATGGGCGAGCTTTCGAAGAATTTCGTGGGTCGCGCCTCGATGGATTTGACCCGCGTCAAGGTCGATGACGGCAACTGGCATGAGCTGCATTGTAAGCCGCAGGCGTTTTCGTCGAGCGGTACCGATGCGGTCGCTAAAGAAATCGAAGAATTTACGGCGCAGGGGGGCATCGTTTATGTGGTGGCTCCGACGGCTGGCGCCTTGAACCGCATTAAGCAACTGCTCGAAGACCTGCCGATAGAAGATTACATTGTCGGCAACATGTCCGAAGGCTTTTGGCTCGAAGACGATAAGGTCGCCTTCCTTACCGAGACCCGCATATTCAACCGCCATTCTAACAAGACCCGCAAGCGTAAAATAGCAGGCTCCGTTTCGGGCGCGCTCCTGATTGAATCGCTGAACCGTGGCGACTTCGTGTCGCATGAAGATCATGGTGTCGGTAAGTACCTGGGACTTGTCCGCGTGAATGTGAACGGCGGCATGGTAGACTGCGCCTTGCTGGAATACGCCGGTGGAGACCGCCTCAAGTTCCCTGTCGCAGACCTTCAGAAAATTGAACGCCTGGACCAGCAGGAAACCGAACCGAAGCTTGATCGCCTCGGTAGCAAGAGCTGGGAAAATCTTAAGAAGCGTGTCAAGCAGAAGGTCATTCAGATTGCCCGCGATTTGGTGGAACTGTATGCCAAACGCGAGCTAATTGAAGGTTACAGCTTCCCGCCCGATGGTAAGTTGCAGCACGATTTCGAAGACGCCTTTGACTACGAGCCGACTCCCGACCAGGTGAAGGCTACCGAAGATATCAAGCGCGATATGGAAAGCCGCCGCCCGATGGATCGCCTAATCTGCGGCGACGTGGGCTTTGGTAAAACCGAAGTGGCGATGCGTGCGGCGTTTAAGTGCGTCGTGAGCAAGAAGCAAGTGGTGCTCCTGGTACCGACCACGATTCTCGCGGCGCAGCATTACGAAAACTTTATGGACCGTTTCGCGGCATTCGCCGTGAACATTGAGCTTGTCAACCGCTACAAGACCGCCAAGGAAAAGAAGGAAATCTTCAAGCGTGTGAGCGAAGGTAAAGTCGATATTCTGATTGGCACGCACAGCCTGCTTTCTGAAAAGAATCAGTTTAAGGATTTGGGCCTTCTGATTATCGACGAAGAACAGAAATTCGGCGTGAAGCAGAAAGAGAAGCTCCGCGAGCTTCGCCTTGCTGTAGATACCTTGAGTATGAGCGCTACGCCGATTCCGCGTTCGCTACACTTGAGTATGACAGGTGTGCGCGATATTTCGCTCATCAATACGCCGCCGGTGAACCGCTTGCCTGTAGAAACCAAGCTGATGAAGCGTGACGACACCATTATCAAGCAGGCGATTGAAGACGAATTGGCTCGCGGTGGCCAGGTGTTTGTGGTGAATGACCGTGTTCAAAGCATTGAGACTTTGGCCGATGACATCCAGAGGATGGCTCCCGATGCGACCGTGGGCGTGGCTCATGGCCAGATGAACGACCGTGAACTTGAAAATGCCATGGAGGCGTTCCTGTCTCGAAAGTTCGATATTCTGGTAAGTACCAGCATTATTGAATCTGGGCTGGATGTGCCTAATGCGAATACCATTATCATCATGAACGCACATCACTTTGGCATTAGTCAGCTGTACCAGATGCGTGGTCGCGTTGGCCGCAGCAGTGTACTTGCAAAGGCGCTGTTGGTGATTCCGTCGTCGCATGAAATTTCGCCGGAATCCATGCGCCGCTTGAAGGCGTTGGAACAGTTTACCGATTTGGGAAGCGGCTACCAGCTTGCCATGCGCGACTTGGAAATCCGCGGAGCAGGCAACTTGCTTGGCCAGGAGCAGCATGGCTTTATTGCAGAAGTCGGCTTCGAAACTTATGTGCGCCTGGTGCGCGAGGCTGTGGACATGTTGCGTGGCGGTACTGCCGAAAAGCCGATACAGACCCGTGTGGAAATCGGCGTGGATGCTTACCTGCCGGAAGACTACATCCAGGACGGCCTCACTCGAATATCGATGTACCAGCGCATTGCCCGCGTGACTCGTACCGACGAAATCGAAACGATTGCCCAGGAACTGGCGGACCGCTTTGGCCCTGTGCCCGAAGCGGCGAAGATGCTTTTGGTGGTGACCGAAATCGGTCTTTTGGCGGGGCGCTTGCGTATTCAAGGGTTGGTGCAGCGCAAGGGAATGCTTGCGGCTACGTTCGCCGAATTCCCGCCGCCGGATCCGCGCATTATCAGCGAAATGTATGCCAATACCCAGTTCCCCATGCGAATCATTAGTGGCCCGCCTCTGCAGGTGGTGATTGAACTCGGTAAGGGAAATGCTGTAGAACTAGCCGAAAAGTCCCTGAAGGAATTCCGGGCCTTTGCTGTGATTAAAGCTGATTCGGTGGTGTCCGCATCACGGACGAATTAGGTGTTCTGTTTCTTTTAAATGCTCGATGAGGGCTTCTGCGATTTTATCTGCAGATTCGTTCTTGAGCATGTTTGCGGCGACAAAGGTCTCGTCGGCGTCGGTTTCGAAATGCATCTGTTCCGCCGGAATTTTCGGGATGGCATCGAGGGTGCATTTCTTGTGGAAGGAATCCTGATGCAACGAGAAAATGGGATTCATTTTCTGTGCCGCCAGCACAACGGAATTGTCGCCGCCGAAGCGGTGGAATACGATGTGGGCGGGGGCATGACCGCGTTTGGGTTTGCCGGGGAAATCGCATTCCTTCAGAATTTGCAGAATGCGGTTGTAGTCGCCTACGCAATGAACGTGCAGGTCACGGCGGAACTCGCTGGCAAGCATCACCTGACGCTTAAAAACTTGTTCTTGAAGGCCGCCCTCGGCGTAGCCGTCGTAGCGTTTGTCGAGACCGCATTCGCCGACTCCAGCATCGGGGTAGTTGTCTAAAAGCGATTCCAGGCGTTCCCAGTCGGCTTCAGTCACGTTACCGGCCACCATCGGGTGAATGCCGTAATTGCGGGTAGAACCTTCAAAAAGGGAGGAATCCATCTTCTGCAGGATTTCCCATTCCCAGGGCTCGCAGGCGATGGCATTGAAGTGCAGCCCCTTCTTGAGAAGGGTCCTGGCGAGTGTTGCGGGCTGGGGTAACCTAGCCAAATGTAGATGGAAGTCGTACATACTACTAATATATACCCAAAAGTCCGCTTTTTACTTAAATAAATGAAAAAACTTCTTGTTTTTTTGCTAGAAAAAGCCTAATTTAAGGGTATTCATTACCCTTGCATTAAAAAGGAGATTTTTATGCGCGATCTTTTGGAAAAAGCCTTAAATAAGGGCCTTGGTGTTTCTTTTACGACCGAAGGTGGTTTTGCTGTCATTCGTATCACCAAGGGAACCGAAGTGGTTGCATCCTGCAGTCTCGGTTCGGCCGACTTCCGCACCAGCGTTGAAGATTCCTTGCAGTCTCTTTTGCTCGACCTGGAACGCAAAGGCTTGTAATATTCCAATTTAAATCGGAAATGAAAAATCCCGCGGAACTTCCGCGGGATTTTTCTTTAATATTCTGATTAAGAATAATCTTAATTAATACGGCCAACCAGGTTACCCGAGATCATGTAGTCCTTGGTGCAACCGTAGTTGTGGAAACCGGCAGACAGGCTGAAGCGGCTGGTGAATGCCTTTTCCAGGTAGAGGGCGCCCAAGACGTCCTTCACGTGCTTCGGATTCTTGATGCCGTAGAAGTCCTTGTGTTCGTGACGGTCACCCACGTATTCAGCTTCGAGAAGAATACGGTCTACAACAGGCGTGTAGATGGCGATACCGCCGGTCACAGGAATCACCAGGTCGTCGGAGAGGTCCATGAGGGCGGCTTCGGCGAAGAGGTCAAGTCTGTTAGCAACGATGGGGAGGTTAGCCTTCAGAGAAGCGTTGTGCTTGATGTGCTGTTCAATGACGGTGGTGTCATTGGTAGCGGCGTCAACCTTTCTGATCTTGCTGCCAGCATCGTAAACGACATCGAATACGTTGCTGCGGTAGCCGAGCTGAACCTTCAGGTTGCCGAGGCCTTCGAGACCGTGGAAGTTGAACACGGCACGAACGTCACCCTTATCCAGGTTTTCGGACTTGCTGATGAAAGCAATGTAGGCGGACATGTTGTCAGTCGGGGTGATACCGAATTGCAACTGGTTTTCCGGATCCTGAGTAGAAAGGAAGCCGGCCTTGTAACCATCGATGTAGCCACCGAAGTAGTCACCACTCTTGTCGGTGTTATCCCAACGACCGACCTTGAAGGAGAACAGGTCAGTTTCCTGCATGGCCCATGCTTCGTCCAGAGAGAAGTAGTCGCTGACGTATTCGCGAGAACCTTCGCGGAGCTGAGCTCTCTTTACCTTCTTGTCGACATTGTTGTCGTCAGCAGGCTGGAGGTCGCCCGGGTAGAAGGCAATGCCAATCTTGCCCTTGAAGTCATTAGCTTCGGCGAGGACGGCGAAGTTTGCTTCTCCATTCCAGGTTTCGAAGTTGTCGCCCAGCACATCGTCTTCGCTGGACCAGAGCACCTTGCCGGCTTCGAGTTCGAAGTCAGCGTTGATGTCAAAGTTAATCTGGTTAACAGACATCACGGCGTTTTCGATCATTTTTTTCTTTTTGCGCTTTTTCTTCTTGGCCGGCTTCTTTTCCGGTTCAGCGGCGGCGACTTCGGCTGCAGGAGCAGCTTCTTCAGCCTTCTTCACTTCTTCGGCCTTGGCTTCTTCCTTCGGCTGTTCTGCGGGAGCGGCTTCGGCGGTCTTAGCTTCTTCAGCTGCCGGTGCAGCGGCTTCTTCCTTCTTCACTTCGGCAGGAGCGGCTGCGGCTTCAGCAGGCTTAGCTTCTTCGGCCTTAGCTTCAGCCTTCGGCTGTTCGGCCTTGGCTTCTGTCTTTGCCGGAGCTGCTGCGGGAGCGGGTTCAGCCTTTGCTTCTGCAGCAGGCTTGGCGGCTTCGGCCTTAGCTTCGGCCTTTGCCGGAGCTGCTGCTGCGGGCTTTGCTTCTGCCTTGGCTTCGGCCTTTGCCGGAGCTGCTGCTGCGGGCTTTGCTTCTGCCTTAGCTTCAGCCTTTGCCGGAGCTGCTGCTGCGGGCTTTGCTTCAGCCTTCGGGGCTTCAGCCTTAGCTTCTGCCTTGGCAGGAGCGGCAGCAGGGGCTGCTGCGGGTTCTGCAGCCTTGGCCGGTGCGGCAGGAGCTGCTGCAGGGGCCTTTGCTGCCGGAGCGGCAAATACGGCCGCTGCCATGATGCAAGAGGCAATAAACATTTTCTTCATAAAAGGAACTCCTTTATATATTCCACGAAACAAATTTTAGTAAAAATTTCTTTCCCTAATCATTTTTATACCCTTTTTTCATATAAAAAGTTAACTTTACTCCCACAAAGAGGTTTTGTTTTGAAGAAAATCCATATTTTTGCGTTTTTAGTATCTGTCTGTTGCTCACTTTCGTTTGCTCAGGAAACTTTAACAGTTTATAAGAAAACCGCTGCCGGTATCGATGAAAATACTCCTGCTGGTTCACTTGTCTTCACTGACCAGATCAAGGAGCTTCCGCCTCCGATGGATTCTGTAAAAAAGGTAATGGTCGTTAAGGATACGATTCAAATTACAGACCGCAAGGGCAATGTCAAAAAAGATAAGAAGGGTCGCCCCAAGATCAAGGTGAAAAAACGCCGCGTTACGATTTGGGAAAAGGTCGAACCCAAGGAACCGCCCCGCTTTGTTCCTATCCAGTGCAAGCTGGGTGAAGTTTGGGTCAAGCGCGCCGACCTCGCTAGATTCCAACAGGCATCCATGGACTTGAGCGGTGAATACGCCTCGTCTACCGGTAGCGTGTTCCTCAAGAAGTCTCCGACGAACCCCCGCTATTTCTCGTTTGTCATTCAGAATGGTCCTTTTGGCAACCGTGCAGAACTCGAAGCCAGTAACCTGGAACTTCGCGAAGCTAACGGTCATGGCCGCTTGACTTATTCCGAAGATGGCTGTACGGTAGATATTGCCGTGGCAGACCGCAAGGTGAGGGTCGCTCAGCGTGGTTGTAACGAATACAATTCCGGCAAGTATAAGCTGGAAGGTGAATACAGCAACTACAAGGGTAACCGTCGCGTCGTAGAAACCTTCAACATGCCCGAACAGAGTTTCAAGTACAAGAAGTACCTGTGGTGCGGGAGCGGCTTCGACAGCTGCGAAAAAGTCAAGGACGACAACGGCGTCGTGACCATTACCTGGAGTAAGGGTGGCAACGGATTCATCGAACGTGCCGCAGGCGACGATGTTCATACTTACCGTCCGTTCGAACATGTGATTCCGCACAAGCGTGACTTCTTCAACGGCGAAAAGCCCATTGCAATCAAGACCAAGCGCACCGATATGGCGGGCGAGTGGATGATCTGGTACTTCTATCCGAATGCCCAGCGATTCAAGATGGTTCGCGCCGGCATGCGCGAAGATATCGCCTACATGGAAATCTATGAATAAGGCGCTTGAAAAGTCGAGAGTCCTCTTTCTGGATACAGGCGCCGTGGTGCGCTTGCTGCAGATGCACCCGGATTATTATCCGGTCGTGTCCTCGGTTCTTGACTTCGCCTACGAAAACAATGTGACCGTTTTAGTATCGAACGTTACTTTGTTTGAACTTTCGAAGAAGGCCTTTGCCGCTGGCGAAGGCCTTTTGTCTCGTCAGTACCGCGAATTCTTTGAACATTCCCGCAATGTCAAGGCTTGCGAGATCTCCGGTGAAATTGCGGTGAAGGCTGCTGAATTTGCCGGTGCAAAGAAGCTTGGAACCGAAGAATCCCTGCGTCTGGCAACCGCTTATGTTTGTGGAGCAGATTGCATTCTGACGGACTGTGCGGCGTTCCGTGACATGACCGACATTCCCGTTGTCACGCTCGACGAAGTAGAATAGCCGCATTATACTTGCGGTATTACTTGCGTTCCTTCGAAGGCATTTTTGTAATGCACGAACTGTAGCGGCTTTTGGTAGGCTCTTGCGGTCAGCACGTCAAAGCGGCAAGGCGTTTCAAATCCCTTGGGAGTTTCTTCTTTCTGTGTGACTAGAAAGTGGCATGCGGTCTTCCAAATTTTCTTTTGCTTTAAGGCGTTTACGCGTGCGGCAGGATTCCCTTGCTGGTTGTTCCATACGGATTTGACTTCTACAAAGACAATCGTTTCTCCGTCGCGAGCGACAATGTCCAATTCGCCGCCTTGGTAGGCGTAATTGCGGGCGAGAATCTGGTAGCCTTCGCGACTCAAGTATGCCGAGGCTAGAGTCTCGATGTAGTTGCCTTTGGGGCGATTCAATTTTTTAGGTGTATCTTGAAACATAGAGTTCCTTTTCTAAGGGTGTCTCTATGTATATACGCCGATTTTTGAAAAAGTGGCGATTTTAGGGAAGTTCCATGCCCAACAGGCGAATTTCCGAGATAGCGAAGTCTTCGTTTTCGGCTTCGTAGACGTCGTCAAGGTAGACCTTGAGTTCGCTCGTTTCCATAGCCTGGATGTTGGGGTATTGCATGCCGCGGATGTTTTCAAGCTTGACCTTCTGCTTGAATCCGTCCTTAGTTTCAAGCGTAATCATCTTGGGCTTCTTGAAAATGCGGAAGCGGTCGCCGAAGGCGTCGTCTACAGACTTCTGGTAACCGATTGCGATACCGAAGTGTGTTACGATGGCGTTGCCGTCAAAGTAGAGCGTGAGTACCGGATTCTGCGGCTTTTGCGGCATCGTGTAGAGCCACGCCGTCTTAAGGTCGTTGTCGTTTAAGTTGTCTAACGGGTAGCCACCGGAAATGTCGATTTCCAACTGCTTCGTTTCAAAATTTCCGAGAGCGTCGTTCCATTCCAGTTCGCGCAAGGTACTTTCGGGCTTGTGCGTCAGCATCAGCAAAATTAAGAGCATGATGATGAGCGGGAAAATGAAGATGGCAAGAGCCGTGAGCTTTTTTTGGAGCATGCGGGCGCGCGGCGTAATGATGTTTGCCATTTCGGCAATGGAAGCCGTGCGGCGGCGGAGCGGCGTGTGGCCCATGGTGGGGCGCTGAGCCGTCTTTTCGGTAGGGAACACTTGGTCGCAGGCGTCCAAAAATTCTTGCATGTCGTGGAAACGTTCGTTCAGTTTTTTCCTTAAGCACTTGAGAATCAACTTCGAAAGTCCGGGGGGCATGTCCTTGCGGAAAAGTTCCGGTGCAGGCGGCTGTTCCTGAACGTGCTTCAAGGCGATTTCTACCGGGCGATTGCCTTCGAAGGGGAGACGGCCGCAGGTCATTTCGAAAAGAATCACGCCCATGCTGTAAATGTCAGACTGAATGGTCACGTTATCGCCGTGGCACTGTTCAGGGCTCATGTATTCGGGCGTGCCCATAGTCATGCCCGTGCGCGTGAGTCTGTCCTTTTCCATTTCCTGGATGTAGGAAATGCCGAAGTCCATGATGTAGACTCGGTTGTCGCGGGTAAGCATGATGTTCGAGGGTTTTACGTCGCGATGAACAATGCCCTTGCTATGAGCGTAAAGAAGTCCGCGTGCAATTTGGCGGATAATGACTTCGATTGCTTCGAACGAAAGCTGTTCCTTCTTGTGCAGAATGTCGGCAAGGTTAATGCCTTCCACATAAGTCATGGCAATAAAGAGCTGGTTCTTTTCTTGACCGAAGTCGAATACGTGAACGATATTCTGGTGGTCCAGTTCCTTCATGGCTTGCGCTTCCATATAGAAACGCTTGATCGCTTCTTCATCGGAAGAGGCGTCCAAAATCTTGAATGCGACTTCGCGTCCGAGCCTCTTGTCTAGGGCTTTGTAAACATTTCCCATGCCCCCCTTACCGAGGGTGCCAATGAGGTCGTAGTTTTCGTTAAAAGGACGCGGAAATACTTCAGACTTTTGCGGGGCGATCATTTTGCTTTCTTAGACCAGTTTAGTTTTATTGCAACCACAATATAAAAACATAATGTGATGCCGAGGGCAAGAATTGTGTTTTCGATAGCGTCTTTGCGCTCTAGGAGCAGATTCAAAAGGCTTGCCTGGTTGTAACGGGACCAAATGACGGTTGAAAGGGCGCGGCCAATGGCTTGCATTTGGTCCAAGGGAACCAAGGCTCCTGCCAAGGCGACCTGCGGAATAATCAGGAGCGGGAGCATGGCGTTTGCCTGTCCGGCGTTTTTGGAAAGCGAACTCACGGCAAGTCCCACGGCGACAGGCGGGAGAACCATCAGCAAAACAACGGCCAAAAGCATCGGGGGAGTGGGCCAAATGTGTGTACGGAATCCGACAAAGGCAAATACAATCAATGTTTGTATGAAGGCGACTAAGGTGGGGAGCACCGCTTTGGCTAGGAGTGTTGAAAGAATGGGTACGCCTTTACGGAATTCGGCCTGCAAGATTTCTTTTTCCTGTACGATTTCTCGGATCGAAAGGGAGAGCGAAAGCCAGTTTGCCGAGAGGATGATGGCAAATGCCACAATCCAAAGCGATGTCAAGTTCGAGAATATCTGCGAGAAAAGGAATCCGATAATGAGGGGCTGCAAAAGGAGCGTGAGGAACTTGCCCTTGTCCCTAAACCATTGCTTCGCGGTAATCGAAAGCTTGTACAGGAACACGGGAGACAATCGGGTCTTGGGAAAATAGCTGGGAATCAGCGTTTCAAGAGCCGAGGTGCTTCTGATTGGTGCGGTAACGCGCTTTTGCTGGACCGTTTTCCACTGGGTGGCTGTTTCGTCGTTCAGATTCGTGAGGATCGTTTCGGGATCGTCACTTTCGAAGTAGTTGTAGGCTTCCTTGGGGCTTCCGAAGAAGGCCTGCTGCCCCTGGTGCAGAACGAGAATCTTGTCGGCGATTTCGAGGGCCTCGTAGCTGTGCGTCGTCAGGATAATCGTGTGTCCGAGGAAGGCGAGCTGCTTTAAGTGGGTGCAGAGAATCTTGGAATTGTAGGGATCGAGTCCCGAAAGCGGTTCGTCGAGAACAATCAGCCCCGGATTCCCCATAAGTTCCTTGGCGAGGGCGACTCGGCGGCATTCGCCGCCGCTGAGCGTGCGAATGGGGTTATCGAGTCTTGCGCTCAGCCCGAAAAGTTCGCTGAACTTTTCGAGTCGCCCCTGAGAATTCCGCCTGAAGTCAAGCTTCGACATCCCGACGCGGGCACCGTCCAAAAGCGTCTCCCTGACGGTCAAGTCGCGGCGCAGTTCCGGGTCTTGCTCCAAGAAGGCAATGTGCTTTCGGATTTCTTCGTTGCGGTAATCGAGTTTTCCGATACTGACGAAGGAATCTTTTCCGCTCTTATGCTTGCCTTGCAGCAAACGCAAAAGGGTAGACTTGCCTTGGCCCGAGCGCCCGATAATCGCAAGAATTTCTCCGGCGTGCAGCTTGAAGTCGATGCCCTTGAGCAACTGCTTTTTTCCGGCAAAGACATCCAAGTTTTCGACTTCTACGTCGAATCCGAGCGGCAAGTTCTTGCAGGTGAGTTCGCCTTGGGCAAAACTCATGGTACAGCCCGGAAGGCGAATCATTTTGCCTTCGTCCAGCTGGAGCAGGCGGGTAGATTTTCCTTGGATGTTGACGATCTTGTCCTTAAAGCTGATTTCTGCTTTTCCGGCATGGACTCTGGCGGAGCATCCTTCGGGAATGTCCATGTGCAGACTGTCCAGAGTTTCCCAGTTGCCGTTCAGGCTTTTGGTCTGCACCAGGTCCCGTTCCACCGATTCCATGAGCAGTAGCTGTAGGCTTCCGTGCTTGAGGGTGGCGCGGAGCTGCAAGGGGCCAATGAGAATGGTGTCGCCGTCTTCGAGGACAGCGGATTCTACATCGTTGCCGTTCACCTGAGTCACGCTATTTTGCGTAAGGCTCTTTAAGTTCCAATGCTTGTCTTCGAATTCCAGCACCGCATGGTAGCGCGAAACCATCGGGTTGTCCAGCACCAGAGAGTTGTCTGGCTTGCGACCGATGGTAAACGGCTCGCCAATCTGCGGAGTGATGATTCTAAAAGACTGCATAATAGAAGTGAGGTCAGGCTTCGCCTTTTGAGGTTTGAGTTCGGTCGCGAGCGCTCCCTTTGAGCTTGATAATCGCGCCCATGGCGCCAAATTTTTGCTCAAAGCCTTGCTTGCAAGGCGACCTCATTGCTCAAAGTGAGCCGAAGGCGAACGTGCTGAATGCTAGTTTAATTCCTTTAACCCTCCGATAAATCGGTCGCAGGCTTTCTGCAAGGTTTCGTCGCTGGCGGCATAAGAGAATCGCACGCAGCTGTCGTCACCGAAGGCTGCACCCGGCACAATCGCAAGTCCCTGCGACTGCAGCAAGTATTCGCAGAGTTCAATAGAACCGTTGATGGTCTTGCCTTCGGGCGTCTTTTTGCCGTAGAAACTCTTGACCGGAGCGAACAGGTAGAATGCGCCTTCGGGAGCGCGGCAGGGTTCCGGCAGAATTTCGGCGGTGCGCTTCAGCATATAGTCGCGGCGCTTGCGGAAGGCTGCTTGCATGGCGTGAACGTTGCTCTTGTCCATTTGCAAGGCACCGAGGGCGGCGTACTGAGCCACGTTGCTCGGGTGGTGCGTTGCCTGACCTTGAATCTTTCCGATAATCTTTGCGATTTCGGCAGGAGCGGCATCGTAACCGATACGCCAACCGGTCATGCAGTGCGACTTGGAAAATCCGTTAATCACGATGGTACGTTCGGCCATGCCGGGGAGGGCTGCTGCAGAGCAGAATTCCGTGTCGTAGGTGAAGTATTCGTACACTTCGTCCGAAATGCAATAAATGTCGCCTTCGACAATCACCTTCGAAAGAGCTTCCAGTTCGGCCTTGCTGTAAACGGCTCCCGTCGGGTTGCAGGGGTTGTTCAAGAGAATTGCCTTGGTCTTTGCGGTAATGGCTGCTTTCAAGGCTTCGGGCTTAATCTTGAATCCATCTTCAATCTTGGTGTTCACGATCACCGGCTTTCCGCCGAGCCACTTCACCAGTTCCGGGTAAGTCACCCAGTACGGAGCCGGAATAATCACTTCGTCGCCTTCGTTTACCAGGGCGGCCAGCGAATTGAATACGGCGTGCTTGGCACCGCTCGTCATGATGATTTGTTCTGGCTTATAGTCCAGACCATTTTCGACTTTCAGCTTTTCGGCCACTGCCTTGCGCACTTCGAGAATGCCTACGGGAGCGGTGTAGCGCGTCTTGCCTTCACGAATGGCGTTGACCGCAGCATCTTGAATCGGGGTCGGAGTCGGAAAATCGGGCTCGCCGGCACCGAGGCTTACAACGTCCTTGCCATCGGCAATCATCTGCTTGGCCAATGTGTCGATAGCGACTGTTAAAGAGGCGGCGATATTAAGAGTTCTTGTGGATAAGTCTTTCATGTCTGAGTTTAGCCTTTTTCAAAATGCGGTAGGCGTCCAAGGTGCTTGCCACCAAGGGGTAAATGGTAAAATGCGAAATAAAGATGCAAACCAGCCCGAGGGCTGCAATGAGTCCCAGGCCGTTGATTCCCGGATGCGACGAGAACAGCATGGCGATTGCGCCGATGAACGATGCTCCCTGTGCAATCATGACCGAAATCAATTTCGTCTGCAACACGCTCCAGGCGTTTCCGTTCTGCTTTTCGTAGTACGAAGACCAGAGCTGTAAAGAACCGTCCACGCTGGCGCCTATCAAAAGGACGAAGGCGATGGAACTGTAAGCCGAAATCTGGATGTTGAAAACGTGAACCAGAATAGTCACCCAGCTCATGGCGAATAGCGACGGCAACAGCGTAAAGAAAGCCCTGCTCAGTCTGTTGTAGAACATCAGGAGAATAATCCAAAGCAGAACCGTTCCCAAGAGAATCGACTTGTTGATGTTTCCCAGGATGGTGTCGAGGAGCGATGCTCTCAGAATGGGCGTTCCGCAAATCTTGAAAGTCTTGTCGTGGATGCCATCAATTTGCTGCAATTGCTTTGCAATATGGCGACAGGTGAGTCCGTTATTCGGGTCGGATCGAGGAATGATGAATGCGAATACGCCCGGATTGTCCCTTTTGTCTGCGAATTTACGACGAATGTTTTCGGACAGAATAAATTCCTTGATGTCGTTTTCGTAGTTGTCGAACATCTCGACAATGGCGGCGCTGTCCTTGGGGTTGAGCCTTGCCAGAACATCGTCCGAAATCAGTTTTCTTAGGGTCTCGATTTTATGTTTCTTTTCGATGCTGATTTTAGGCAAGAACTGGTATTGTGTATAAATCTTGCCCAAATCCTTGAGTCTGCCTTTCTTTTGCAAATGCTCGAAGTTTTCGACTAGGTCGTCGTTGTAAGACGAATCGGGGAGCATGACGATAATGGGGTCGTAGGTGGAAAAGCCCGTTTCTGCAATCAGGGCTTTTGCCTCGCGTTCTTCGGTTTGCAATTCCGTCTTCTTGAAATCGTAAAGGAAGGAAAGATTCTTGCCGCTGTAGAGCCAGGCCGCCGCGCTCACGATGCTGATGGTTACGATGATAATCCAGTTCGTCTTGAACGAGAAAAGGCGCTTGCGGTGGGTGGGCGTGATGCTTTCGAATTGAATCTGGAAAGGTTTCTTGCGCTGCAGTAGCAATAAGAGCGAGGCTGTCAACAACGGACAGACAATCAGGTTGAGCACGCTTCCGATAGCGCCAAGAATTCCGAATTCGCGAAGTCCGGGCAGGGGAACCAGAATAAAGGCGATAAACAGGCTCGCCATCACAAGCGACGATGCGGCGACAACTGGCCCGATTCCAAGCAAGGCACTTTCGATACAGAGGGCGGGGCTCAGCTTCTGTTCGCGCTCATGGAAGTATCTGGTGTAGACGTGCGTCAGAACCTGGCAGGCATGCCCAGGAAGCAAAAGTCCGAGAGAAAGCGTAAACAGGTTGATTCGTCCGAACAGCAGGTAGGCGCAGGCGAGCGTGAATAAGGTCGGAAGGGCTAGCGGAACCGCCGAAATGAAGATCAGCTGCGGCTGGCGATAGAAATTGATGATTAACAGAACGAGGATAATGAGTGCAGCCATGCCGCCGGCAAATTTTGCTTCGGGGAGGAGCGCCTTTCCGACTTTGATGGAGTCGTAGACTTTGCCGGTGTAGTAGACGTTAATCCCTTTCCCGTTTTCTTCGACAAAGCGTTCCACTTTCTTCAGCAGTTCCCTGTTGGCTTGCAAGTCCGAAACAGAGGTGGCGGGGTAGATGTCGATAACTCGGATGGACCCTTGCTGGTTGGAGAAATCCTGTTGCAGGTTTTTGAAGTATTTGGCCTCGATTTGCGAAATGATTTCGATGGTGTCACGGGTGACAGGCGTTTCTTGCTCTGTCTCGGACAAGTCTACCAGTAGAGGATTGTGTTTTTTAATCTCTTCTTCTTTGATTTTGTCCAGTTTTTCGATGACTTGATCCAAGTCGTTTTCGTTGGCGTATAGCAGTCTGTTTTTCTTGAAGAATTCCAGGTCCGTGTCGTATTCGGTGTAGTGGACTGCGGGATCTTTCTCTAGATGCTGGGCGAGATTTTGGGCAAAAGCATAGTTCGCGGCGCTATCCTTGGATTGTATGACTACAATAAGGCTGCCGAGTCCACCGAAAGCTTTTTCGATCGTCTGGTAGTCCGCTTGAACTTCATGACCTTTAAGAGTGTCTTGCAGCTGGATTTCCCAACGAAGGTTTTCGATGGGATAAATGCTCAACAAGGTAATCGTAAGAAACAGCCCGATCATCATTTTGGGATAGTGGGCTATCTTTCGAATTAATTTGGCAAAAGCCGAAAACATATAAATAATATAACTATTATATTCCTTGTTCGAATTAAAAAACTAAATTAGGGGTATGGTAAAAAGGGAGTCGCGATGTCTCTTTGTTTGGGTGCTAGCTGCGCTATGGTTCTTTGGCGCTGTTTCGCTCTATGCAGAAGATGATGTTGTTGCAGATAGTACCTCTGCAGAAGCTCCCTCGAAATCCCCTTGGATGTGGCCGGTAGAACATATCATCCAGCCCTTTTTGAATGGCCTTATTTACCCGATTGCCCAACCTGTGGACTACGCCTTGAAGAACGGCATTATCGATAAGTCGGTTCAGTTGATTTCTTTTGGCGAAGACTACAAGATCATGGTTTACCCGAGTTTCAATTTCAAGCCGGGTTCGCGAACCATGGTGGGGGCGAATTATAGACACCGTAGCGTATTTCTCGAAAAAGACTACCTGGTCATGCAGGGAGAATACTACGCCAATGGTGACGTGGGCTTGACTGCCCGCTATGTAAAGCATTCCCTGTTTGGAACGCGCCTGTTTGGCGGCTTCAGGTACGATATCGATCTGGACCGCGATAAACGATTCAATATTCCTGAAACCAAGGAAAGTTACCTACAGCCCGATTCCAGCTACCAGTTTACCTGGCGCTTGGGCGCTCCTATTACCAATACGGCAAATTGGAATGCGGAACTTTGGACGTCCCTGTATTTCAGCCGGGCAAGTCACCCCGATATTCAGGATTCGGTGCTAATCAGCGATGACTTTAAAATTGAAGACCGCGGCTTGTACCAGAATGCCACCCAAGTGCCGGTGGGGCTTTCCCTGGTGTATGACAACCTTGACTTGCCCTATGCCCCTTCGCGTGGCAGCCGCGTGGTGTTGAACGGAACCTATACCTTTGTGGGCAAGTATTCCGGGGTGCGCTACGATGACTTGGGCATTTCTGTTGAAGATGGGCAAGATGAAGTTATCAAGGATGGCGGAAAGAAGCATGACTTCTATACCACGGAGTTCATTTTCCAGCATTATTTCTTGTTGGGTTCTTCGCACCAGTACGTGCTTTCGGCAAAGGAAGCTCGTGAAAATCGCCGCTTCTATACGGACTTTTCATGGGACGAGGCGGTGCGTGTTTGGCGACCGGAAAATATGCGTAACACCCTTTTTGAACGCAGGGTGATTGCCATGCAGTACCGAATGGTTTCCCTGTGGGAAGTCGAAGAGGGGGGAGCTCCTCACGATGCCTTTATCAACCTGAATTCAAAGGCGCCTCTGCGTGGCTATGACGACAAGTGGACGACACACAACCTGATGTCTTTTAGCGTGGAATACCGCTGGCCGGTGGACCGCTTGGTAGACGGCGTAATTTTTGACGAATATGCCCTGATTGCACCCAAGATCGATAAGTGGAGCTTGGACCATTATTACAATTCGTGGGGCTTCGGTATCCGTGTTCGCCAGCCCGATCTTTATCTTTTCCGCCTGCAGTTCGGCTTCCATGGCTTGCACGGCGTGAATATGATTATGACCATCGCTCCGGAATTCAAGTAATTTTCTATCTTTGTCCCTGTAAAATTTCAACAAGGACAAAAATATGCGTGATCAATTTGAAAGCCCGCTCATCAAGCGTTATGCTAGCAAAGAAATGAGCTTCCTCTTCAGCCCCCAGTACAAGTTCCAGACCTGGCGCAAGCTGTGGATTTACCTCGCTGAATCCGAAATGGAACTGGGTCTCCCGATTACGCAGGAACAGGTGGACGAACTCAAGGCTCATGCCACCGATATCAACTTTGAAGTCGCCGAAGAAGAAGAAAAGCGCCGCCGTCACGACGTGATGAGCCACGTTTACGCTTACGGTGTGCAGTGCCCCAAGGCCAAGGGCATCATCCACCTCGGCGCAACTTCCGCTTTCGTGGGTGACAACACCGACCTTATCCAGATGCAGCAGGGCCTCATCATGGTCCGCAAGCGCCTTTGCCGCGTGATGGACAAACTTTCCAAGTTTGCGATGGAATACAAGGACATGGCCCAGCTCGGTGCCACGCACTTCCAGGCCGCCCAGCTCACGACTGTGGGTAAGCGCGCTTGCCTCTGGCTCCAGGACATGCTCATCGACCTCGAAGAATTGAATTTCCTCATCGAAGTTCTCCCGTTCCGCGGCGTGAAGGGCACGACCGGTACGCAGGCCAGCTTCATGGACTTGTTCAATGGCGACGAAGAAAAGATTATGGAACTCGACCGCCGCGTGACCGCCAAGGCTGGCTTCAAGCGCGTGCTCACTATCACCGGTCAGACTTACACCCGTAAGTGGGACAACCGCGTGAACCAGGTGCTCAGCTCCATCGCTCAGTCTCTGCACAAGTTCGCTACCGACATGCGCCTCATGCAGGGTGTGAAGGAAGTCGAAGAACCGTTCGAAAAGACCCAGATCGGCTCCAGCGCCATGGCTTACAAGCGTAACCCGATGCGCAGCGAACGCATTTGCTCCCTGGCCCGTTTCGTGATGGCCCAGGTGAACAGCACCGCCTTCACGCAGGCAACGCAGTGGTTCGAACGTACGCTTGACGACAGCGCCAACAAGCGCCTCGCTATTCCGGAAGCATTCCTTGCCATGGATGCCATGCTCATCATCGCTGAAAACGTGACCAACGGCCTCGTGGTTTACCCGAAGGTTATCGAAAAGCGCATCATGGCTGAACTCCCGTTCATGGCTACCGAAAACATCATCATGGAAGGCGTGAAGAATGGCGGCGACCGTCAGGAACTCCACGAAGAAATCCGCGTGATGTCTATGGAAGCAGGCAAGGTCGTGAAGGAACAGGGCAAGGACAACGACTTGCTCGAACGCGTCTTGAAGAACGAAAAGTTCCAGAAGCTCGGCATCACCGAAGCGAAGCTCAAGGAAATCCTCGACCTCCGCAAGTTCGTGGGTCGCGCTCCGGGACAGGTCGTGAAGTTTGTGACCGAAGAAGTCCGCCCGGCTATTGAAGCCATCGAAGGGTGGAGCAATATCGACGCCGGCGAACTGAAGGTGTAAAATCGCTTTATAACACATCGCAATACTTTGTCACGCGAGCTCTCGCTGTATGTTTTATACAGCTTCGGCTCGCGTTTCGCGTCTTGCTCGGTTCTAAAGCGATTTTTGTTTTTAAAAAGGGCGCGTTATTCGTCTTAAAACATCTCGACGCAGGCGATCGCAATGCTGATGGGGTACATCAGTAGTCCCGCATAGATTCCGCCGAGCAAGTCATCGGCCATGACGCCCCATGCTCCGGGGAATTTTTCGAAACGGTGAATGCCAAGCGGCTTAAGGATGTCGAAAAAGCGGAAAAGACCGAACCCGATAAGAAGCACAATGGGACTGTCCAGTATAATGAAGGGGTTTACGAGTGCGAACGTCATGAAGATTCCGCAGACTTCGTCTATCACGATCCAGCCGGGATCTTCGGTACCCGTATCCTTCATCGCCTTGTTCACGAAGGGGATTGCCCCGAAAAAGACGATGACCGCTGCAATAAAGAATAAAGGATTGAAGTGTATGTCGCCAAATATCTTTAGCGCTAGAATGGCCATGGGGTAGGCGACAATTGCCGCAGCCAAGCTTCCCATGGTGCCCGGAGCCTTCGGGCTCATGCCTGAACCAAAGAATGTGGTGACCACTATAGACAAGAAATCGGTGCCCCGCCATTCGTGGGGCACTCGCTTTTTACCATATTTTTCTTTAAGTTCCTCGCGGTTCACGAGAAATTAGTTATCCTCGTATTCGGAGCTGCCCCAGCCGTCGAGGTCACCTGCAGCACGGCCAAGAGTTGCACCGCCGAGGATTTCGTCGATGCCCTTGTCTTCGGAATCGTCGTCCTCTTCGTCGAAGATGGAAGTTTCTTCCATTTCAAGGTCGTCGTTCGGAATGATCGGATCGTCATCCAGCGCGTTCTTGCTCTTCTTTCCAGCCATATTTTCTCCTTGCTAAAGGCGTTTTCGTATTCTTTATCGCTATATTATAAAATTTTTTGTAAAAAAGGAGATTTTTTTCAAAAAAAGTGAAAAAAAATCATTTTTTTGTACAAAATGTCCTAATTTGCTATAAATGGCCGTATTTAGGCTTCTTGATTTTGCTCAAATTGCGGCAGGTCAGCACAAACGAAGTCCGGCTTCCTGTTCTATTGAGGAACTTTACTGCGACAATCAATTTGCAAGAATAAATGGTCATGGCGCAATCTATAGGGATTTTTTGTTCCTCCGTGTCAAGCATGGCCTGTCGTAGCATGGCGCGTTCTTCTGGGAATTTGTCAATAAATTCGCTAATGATTTGCTCATGCGTTCTAGCGCCGATGGATGCCATGAAGTCAGAGAAGGCTTTGTTTGTATAAATGAACTGGAACCTCCCGTCGATCAGTTCGAACAGGGCGGTTGGCATAAAGTTGATTATCGTATTGCGGTTAATAATCAGGGGACAGTTGTCCAAAAGGTTCACGGTCCCTATCGTATCGTAGTATTTCTTGAGTTCTGATGGCTCGCTTACTTCATATCCGCAATACTTTTCCCTGTTGTTCTGATATTCTTCGACAGGCATGGGCTTACCAAAATAGTACCCCTGGATAATTTCGCAGCCGATCATTTTAAGGTATTCATACTGTTCCTTGGTTTCGACGCCTTCGGCAAGCGTATGGATGCCGAGTTTCTTGGCCATGTCGACAATCGAGGCGATAATGAGCTTGGATTTTGGGTTTGTGTCGAGTGTACGCAAAAAACTCATGTCGATTTTCAATAGATCGAAATCGTAGGACTGCAGGTTGCCGAATGAGCTGAAACCTGAACCAAAGTCGTCAAGCCAAACCTCGTAGCCGTCGGCCCTAAAAGCTTTAATGGTCTCGGCAAGGTTTGTATTTTGCGACGGAAAGGCGCTTTCGGTGACTTCTAGGTTCAGATACTTTTTGGGGATGTTGTACTTGGCGACCGCATCGTCAACAATTTTTTTGATATCACTGAGTTCAAAATCCAGTCGTGACAGGTTTACTGAAACGGGTTCGTAGGCGTACCCGCTATCCATGTCGTCGCGAATGTCTTTGCAAGCCTGTTCGATAATAAGAGCATCCAGCCTGTGAATCAGGTGGAATTTTTCAAAAATTTCGATAAAAATGAATGGCGGAATGATGCCGCGCACGGGGTCTATCCAGCGGGCGAGGGCTTCGTAACCACAGACTTTGCCTGTAAGTGCTCGAACAACGGGCTGATAAAAAACCTTGAAGTATCCTTTTTCGAACGCCTCTTCAAAATGCTCCAGCACATATTGCTGCTGTTCATGTTTCTTGTTGAGTTCGTCGTCGAAAACGGCATATTCTTTGTTGAACATCCCATGAATTTCGCGACAGGCAAGAGAGGCTCTGTCCATCATCACGATGGGTTTTTGCGGAGTTCCGTCAGCAACGTAAATACCGGCCTTAATTTGGTTGCGTAGTCCGCCTTCAAAGCGGCCCATCACCAGGTTCAATTCTTTGACTCGGGTGGCGATATCTTCAACGGTAAGATTCAAGCTAATGACGACCAGGTGGTCTGCCCCGGCGCGTAAAACGGTTTCTCCTTCGAAAAGCCCCTTGAGCACGTCCCTGAATTTGCAAAGGTAGGTGTTTCCGCCCGGGTAAGAAAATCTTTGGTTAATGGTCTTGAAGTTCATTACGTTAAAGAACGTAATGGTCGATTTGTGAAGCGGGTAAAAATTAGGGTCTTTTTGAGTTTGAGCAAAAAACCACGCCACAAGGTCCAGACCGGTTATGGGGTCGACTTTTTCGGGCTTTGGAAAAGCGGAGCCACCAGGACCTGGCCCACCTGCATATTGAGGGGGATTTGCTCCATTTGGAGGTGTCATATTGGGACCACCTTGCATCACTACCATTTTCTCCTGTATTATATCGTCAATTTAACTAAAGAAAACAGGAAAAGGGACTTTCCCTTGAAAAAAGTCCCGTTTTATTACGATTTTCTTACTCCAATTTGGAATATTCGGATTATTTGTCCCGCTTTTTAGAATTTCGGGTAGCCGTCCTTGAGACTTTCGTCATAGTGGGCGCGTTCTCCGCCGATGAATTTGGGGCGGGTGCGGGCGGCAATCAGGATTGCCTTGCCGACATGCGTCTGCTGCATGTGCAGGGGGACAGCGACTTCTTTCAGGTGCATGCCGATGAGCGTTCCACCGATGTCGAGCCCCGCATCTGCCTTGATATGCTCGATGGCGACCGGATGCTCGAATGCGCTGTAGCAGGCCGTAGCAAAAGAACCGCCTGCCTTGGGCTGCGGCACCACGTTCACGATTTCGGCGAAGGGGACTGCGGCGTGCTCGACGATGATGGCTCGGTTTAGGTGCTCGCAGCACTGCGCCGCGATGTAGATGCCGAGTGGCTTGAAAACGGACGAGAGCCCTTCGAGAATCGCCTTGCCGATTTCGGGCACGGAATGGCTACCGATGTCGTTTCCGAGCGTGGAACTCGTGCTGCAACCGATAACCACAATATTGCCCGCCGTGAGGTGAGCCTTTTCCACAAGTTCCTTCGCGGCGTTCATCGCGTCGTTACGAATCTGCTCGACAATGTTCTTGTCGTCTATTTCGTATGTAATGCCAGCCATATTAATTTACTCCCATTGCGGCGAAGCTCGCCTTACTGACGCTTACGCCTACGGCTTCAGCGTCTGCTTGTTCGCCTCGGTCATAAAAATGAGCAAGCTCATTTTTGCGACACTCGGCTCCGCGCTACTCCCACGGCGCTTTCACTTTGTTCAAGCGCGTGTTCGCGCGCCTCGGCTATGAAAACATGCGAGCATGTTTTCGCAGCACTCGGCTTACTCCCACTCAATAGTTCCGGGGGGCTTGTGGGTCACGTCGTACCACAGGCTGCCAGCACCTTCGGCTTCGAACTTGCGCCAGAGACCGGCGAGCATTCCCTGGTCGATTTCGGCGAAGTTTGCCGTCATGGCTTCGGTGGAGTTCACCGGGCGCATCACGATGCAGGGCTTATTTGCCGTGCGGAGCGGAACGAGTACGACCGGCATCTGCCAAATCTTTTCGTACAAGTCGTTTGCCTGCAGGAATTCGGTGCAGATGTTGTCGAACTTGCGGAGTGTATCGAAGTTTTCGCGGGTGGCGTACTGTTCGACAAGCTTCGGATCTTCGTCGGCGACGCTGCCAATCTGGTAGATGACGCGGTTGATTGCCTTGAAGCGGTTGGCAAGTTCGGTCGAGAACTTTTCGCAATCCTTCCAGGAAAGGCCTGGAGTGGTGATGAGGAACGGCTGTGCGTAAGTACGGCCGTCGCCCTGCACGCCCACGCTCTTGATGGGGAGCAGGCGGCCTGCAATGTTGTTTGCCTTCAGGTAGTCGGCGAGGCTGTTGCCTGCGGTGTCCTTCACATCTTCGAACTTGACCATGTCATCGGAGAGCTTGCCTTCGCTGCAGAGCAGGCGAACGCCGAGGCCCGGACCCGGGAACGGGTGACGCCACACGAGGTTGTGCGGAATGCCGAGTTCTTCGCCGAGGGCGCGGACTTCGTCCTTGTACAGGTCGGCGAGCGGTTCGAGCACGAGGCCCTTTTCCATGAGGTCCAAAACTTCTTGCACGCGGTTGTGGTGCGTCTTGATCTTGTCGGCGTTCTTGGTGCCGCCGCTTTCGATGGTGTCGGGGTAGATGGTTCCCTGAGCCATCATCCACTGGTTCGGATCGAGGTTGAGCTTCGCCATTTCCTCGTCCTTCACTGTCAGGAATTCCTTGCCGATGATGCCGCGCTTGGTTTCCGGAGCGGTCACGCCCTTGAGCTTTGCAAGGAAGTGCTCGCTAGCGTCGCGCACCTTGAGGTTGTTCATGCCTTCCTTTGTGAGGAAGTCCATAATCTTTTGGGATTCGCCGAGGCGCATCATGCCGTTATCTACGTGCAGGCCCAAGACCTTTTCCGGTCCGAGCACGCGGTTCAGGAGCACGAATGCTACGGTGGAGTCCACACCGCCTGACACGAGCAGGAACACCTTGCGGTCCTTGACCTGATCCTTGATGCGCTGCGTGATGAGCGGCAGGTAGCTCTTCATGTTCCAAGTCTTCTTCGCGCCCGTGAAGTCGATGAAGTTTTCGAGCAACTTCATGCCGAACTTGCTGTGCGTGACTTCCGGGTGGAACTGGATGCCGAAAATCTGGCGTTCGGGCTTGTCGCTATCGAAGGCGACAGCGGCGATTTCGCAGTCCTTGGTGCTGGCCACAATCTTGTAGCCCTCGGGGAGCTTCGTCACCTGGTCGCCGTGGCTCATCCACATGGGAGAGGCTTTCGGGAGGTCCTTCAAAATCGGGCACTTTTCGTCGCCCACGATAAGGTCGGCGATGCCATATTCCTTGACCTTGCCCGGTTCAACGTGACCGCCCAACTGCTGGGCGATGAGTTGGTGACCGTAGCAGATGCCAAGCTTCGGCACCGGGAGGTCCAAAATTTCGGGATTGTATTCCGGGGCGTCGGCCGCATACACGCTAGAGGGGCCACCACTGTAAATGATTCCCTTCACGCCTTCCAGTTCAGAAACCGGAGCGGCAGGGGAGTGGATTTCGGTAAACACGCCCAAACGGCGCACACGGTTCGCAATCAGGTGGGCGTACTGCCCGCCAAAGTCCAAAACGGCAATCGTATCAACGTTTTTCATACAATCCAAAAATAGAAATTTATTCTGCGGAGCTCATTTCGCGGGCGAGTTCAATCAGCGTCTGTACGCCAAAGCCGGTGGCACCATATTCAGTGTACTTCCACTTCTTATCGACGAAAGCGGTACCGGCAATGTCCCAGTGCGTCCAGGCGGTGTTTTCGGGCACGAATTCCTGGAGGAAGAGTGCTGCAGAAATGGCGCCAGCGTCGCTACCCGTATTCTTGAGGTCGGCGAACTTGTCCTTGAGGGCGTCGGCGTATTCTTCTTCGAGCGGCATGCTCCAGAACTTTTCGCAGCAGGCTTCGCCGCAGTTGATCACCTTGAGGCCAAGATCGTCATCGTTGCTGAAGAATCCCGTGACTGCATAACCGAGGGCGCGGACCATGGCGCCCGTAAGGGTGGCGAGGTCCACAATGTGCGTTGCGCCGATGAGGCCGGCTTCGGCAAGTCCGTCGGAGAGAACCAGACGGCCTTCGGCGTCGGTGTTGTCGACCATGACGGTCTTGCCGTTCTTCGCGGTAAAGATGTCGCCCGGCAGCACCGACTTATTGCCAATGGCGTTTTCGGCGAGGCAGCAGACGGCGCTCACGCGAATCGGGAGCTTGAGGGTGGCGATAGCCTGGATGGCGGCGAGCGCGGTCGCAGCTCCACTCATGTCGCTGATCATTTCGGGCATGGATTTAGGCGGTTTCAGGCAGAGGCCACCGGTATCGAAAGTAAGGCCCTTGCCGACAATCACCAAATGGTCCTTGGAGGTACGCTTGGCGGGCTTGTATTCGAGCGTAATCATGTGCGGCTCGTGAGAGCTGCCTTTACCGACTGTCACGTGGCCCATGAAGCCTTCCTTTTCGAGCTGCTTCATGTTGCGAACCTTGATGCTCAAGCCTTCGGTGTACTTGGCGACGGTCTTTGCGCGTTCCACGAATTCGGCGGGGTAGAGGTCCGAAGCACTTGTGTTGATCAGGTTCTTGGCGAGCGTCACGGCCTTCTGTTCCACAGCCACGTCTTCGGCGATTTTCTTGAAATCCTTGACATGTTCGCCGGCGACGATTTCGTAGGTCACCAGGAAGTTCGGCTTTTGCTTGCTCTTGTAGGCATCGAACTTGTAGTCAGCGTAATGCAGGCCGTGCAAAATGGCCTTGAACTGTTCATCGGCTGCATCGGCGAGGAACAGGCTCACGGTGGCAATCTGCTTCTTCATGGCGCGCTTCGCCAGGCGGTAGGCTGCCATACGCAGGTGGTCGAGGGCGGAAAGGCCGCGTTCCTTGGCTGCGTCTACAAAGAAGGTGTTGCAGCCGTCGATTTCGAGATATTCCAAATCTTCGAACGGGCCGTCATTCATGCCCTTGAGAATGGTATCGACCTGTTCTTCGCCTTCTTCGGTAAGAACGGTGGAAAATTGAATAGACTGCTTGACAAAAAAGAGGGCGTAAGCCTTGTTGTCAGTGTTTTTGAGATTTTCAGAGGAAACGATATTCAGATTCATGCCTTAAATGTAGTAAATGTAGGAAGTAGGCGGTAGGAAGTAGACAGTAGGCAGTAGGAAGTAGACGGTAGGAAGTAGGCAGTAGGAAGTCGGAAGTAGGTTGGATTATGCTTCGGGTTCTTGGTGACGCTTGATACCTTTTTATTGTCACCTCGTCACTTTTTTGGGGAGTCCTTTTGCAATTTAAATGAAAAAATGCTATAATGAAGTTGTAAAAAATGGAGGTTCAAATGAATCGTAAAATTACTGGTATTCTTAGCGTTCTTGCCCTTTCGGCATTTACCTTTGCTCAGGAACCCGCTGCCGCTACTGCAGCTCCTGCCGCTGCTCCGGCCGAAGAAGCCGCCCCTGTCGCCGTCCGTGGCGCAGATGCCGCTGCTCCCGCTGCAACTGAACAAGCAGCTCCTGCTGCCGCCGAAGCTCCCGCTGCCGCTGTTGCTGAAGCTCCTGCCGCTGCGGAACCTGTCGCAGAACCCGCTGTTGTCGTAGCCCCCAAGGCTGTGCGTGGTGCCGATAACAAGGATGTCGGTCCTTCTTCTGAAGCCGCCCAGCGTTTCCGCGATGCTCGCAATACCGTTTATTACGAAACCGTCTATACCCGTGAAGATGGCGTTCCCGTTCGTACCGTTTATGTTGCCGAACGCGAAGGCAAGGACACGGTTACCATGGATGAACTTAGGGGCCTTTATCCCATGAGCTTCAAGATTGGAGCCCATGCCTCTGTTGGTGCTTACCAGCTGGCTGGCAGTGATTGGGATAGCGACCAGTACAATGGTATGAACTGGAAAGCCGGTATCATGTCCATTATCCCGTTGAACGCCTATACAATGGGTATCAAGCTCGGTGTCCTTTTTGAACAGAGCCGCGCCAGCGAATCCTACTACGTAAACGAAGTCCCGACGAACTTCAAGTTCAGCCAGAAGAAAATCGATATCCCGGTACTCTTCACCTTCAAGGCTGCCACATCGAGAATCTTCTTCGACCTCGGTGCCGAAATGTCTATCCCGCTTTACGACAAGCTTCGCGTGTCTTATACCGACAGCAACGACAAGAAACATTCCAGCAGAACGGATATGATGGATGATTACCGTAATAACCTGGATTGGGCTTTTGTCTTTGGATTCTCGGTGATGGCTAACAAGTACATTTCTCTCGACATCTCCGCTAACCTGGGTATGTCCGATTTGTACGACGGCCACATGAAGAATCTGAACCTGAATCTGGATGCTTCTTCCTTCAACGTCGGAATTTCCGTCTACCCGTTCTAATATATGATCCTTGCCATTGTCGCTGTAATTCTTGGCCTAGCGGTTCTCGTCTGGAGTGCTGATAAATTCGTAGACGGAGCCGTAGGTATTGCCGAATTTTGCGGCATGTCTACACTTTTGATTGGTATGGTAATCGTAGGCTTTGGGACCTCTGCTCCGGAGCTTACGGTTTCTGCTATTTCGGCATCTCAAGGGAATCCCGAGCTGGCGCTCGGTAACGCCTACGGTAGCAACATTGCAAACATAGCCTTGATTCTTGGCGCAACGGCCCTGATTTCGCCTATCTTGATGCAACGTTCGGTTATCCGTGACGACTTGCCCATATTGATAGCAGTCTCCATTCTTTCGATTATCTTGGTGTGGGACGGTAGCGTGGTGCGCTGGAACGGCATCTTGCTGCTGGTGGTCTTTGTATTGGTGATGGGGTATAACAGCTGGCGCGAAATGAGGAAGGCTCATTCCGAGGCGGCTGAATCTGTCGAAGATAATTCTTCTGAAAAGGGCTCTTTGGGCAAGTCCATCTTGTGGCTTGTGCTTGGGCTCGTTTTGCTGGTGGCTAGCTCGCGCGCACTCGTGTGGGGGGCTGTCGAAATAGCCCGAACTCTTGGCGTGAGCGATCTTTTGATTGGTCTTACGATTGTGGCGGTGGGAACGTCTCTGCCGGAACTGGCCAGTTCCATTGCCGCAGCCCGCAAGGGTGAAAACGATCTTGCGTTGGGAAACATTATCGGTTCCAACCTGTTCAATACGCTGGCCGTCGTGGGCCTTGCAGCGACCATTTCTCCGATGGATGAAATCGAGAATGTGGTGACGACCCGCGATATGCCGCTTATGATTGCGTTGACTGTAGCCTTGATTGTTCTTGGCTTTAGGCGTAAGGGCGACGGTCGCTTGAATCGTATTGCCGGCGCAATTCTTTTAGCCGTCTATGTCGGCTACCTTACCCTGCTTGTTGTCCAAGCTACCTAAGCGGTAGGCGGGAAGAACAGGTACGCAATCGCGATGGCTGCAACTACGCCTGCGGCGTCTGCAATCAAGGCGCAAGTGACGGCGTGACGCGTCTTTTTAACACCTACAGATCCAAAGTAAACGGCGATGATGTAGAACGTCGTGTCGGCGGCTCCCTGGAACATGCAGCTCAGGCGGCCTGCGAAACTGTCGGGGCCTAGAGTCTTCATGGCATCGATCATCATGCCGCGGGCACCGCTACCGCTCAAGGGTTTCATGATGGCGGTGGGGAGTGCGGGAACAACGTCGTTACCTACACCGCAAAGTCCAAGAATCCAGGAAACGCCGTTCAGTAACAAGTCCATGGCACCGCTAGCGCGGAACACGGCCACGCCCACAAGAATGGCGACCAGGTTCGGGATAATCATCACGGCGGTATGGAAACCGTCCTTGGCGCCTTCTACGAAGGCTTCGTAAGCTTGAATCTTCTTGTAGACAGCCAGCCCGAGGAAGGCCACGATAATTCCGAACAGGGCGATACCGCTAATCAAAAGACTGGTGGTGCCGATGGCTTCGGCGGTCAAGTGGCTGAAGTAGACCATGATCGAAATGACGCAGGCCGAAAGACCGGCCAGCCAGGCGATCGTCACGGGGTCTTTAAGTTTGACTTTCTGGAAAAAGCTCAAGGCAAAGATGCCTGCAATGGTGCTGAAGAACGTAGAAAGCAAAAGGGGCAGGAAAACATCGCTGGGGTTAGATGCGCCCATCTGCGCACGGTAAGTCATGATGCTTACGGGAATCAGCGTAAGGCCGCTTGCATTCAAGACCAGGAACATAATCTGCGAGTTGCTCGCGACGGTCTTGTCTTCGTTCGGGTTGATTTCTTGCAGCTGCTTCATGGCCTGCAGGCCCATGGGCGTTGCGGCGTTGTCGAGACCCAGCATGTTCGCGCTGATGTTCATGAGCATGGTTCCAATCACCGGGTGGTTCTTGGGAATCTCGGGGAAGAGTCGGCTGAACAGCGGCGAAACAATCTTTGCAAGAATCTGTACGGCTCCCGCTTTTTCACCAATCTTCATGATGCCTAGCCAAAGGCTCAAGATGCCGGTAAGGCCGATAGCGATTTCGAATGCCGTCTTGGACATATCGAATGCACCGAGGATTGCCTTGTTGAATATGCCCGAGTCGCCAAAAGCGAGCCACTGGACCATGCAGGCGACAAATGCGCCAAAAAAGAAAACAAGCCAGATAATGTTTAAAACCATGGCTTGAAAAATAAAAAAAAGGCGAACCGTTTGATTTTCTCAAAGGTTCGCCTTTAATAGTTGATGGGTTTGTTTTCGACTTAGTCTTCGTCGTCGTCCATAGACATGAACTGAATCAACATTTCGCAAGTCATTTCACCTTGATAAACGTAGAAGGTGGTACTCTTGTCGCCAATGTCGCACTTCTTTCCGCCAGCGGGACACTTGTCTGTGAGGATACCATCGTTTTCTGCGTTGCATTCGCTCTTCAGCGACATGTCAGTCGTTTCGGCGCAGAATGCTCCGGACACGTCTTTACAGGCAATAATGTTGCCTGTAGGACCAGCGGGGGTATCGTCATCGATAACGGAGGGAGAATCGTTTCCGTCGTTATCAACGTTGTTGATACGTGATTCGCCAGAGCCCTTGCCGGAGCAAGCTGCCAAGGCAAGCAGGCTGAATCCCAAAATAATCTTTGCAACGGATTTCATGTTAGCCTCTCTTAGAACACGAGGAAGATGCCGAGGTTACCGACGAGGCCGGACCATGTATCGTTGTTCAGGTTGTCAGCAACAGAAGCTTCGATAACCAGGTGGTCGTAGCTGAAGCGGAGACCGGCGCTGGCGTTCGTCGTGTTGGTGCGCATAGAGATGATGGAGGTGTCGTTGTTGGCTGCACCTTCTTCGATGGATTCGGTCTTGTAGTCGATGACCTTCCAAACGAAGGCTGCGCTACCGAAGAGGATCCAGTTTTCGTTGAGGGCCATTTCGGCGAGGATGTTCGGTGTAGAGAACAGGCCGAAGTCGTAGGTGTTGGTGGTCTGGTTGCCATTTTCGATTTCATCGAAGATGTAGACCGGCAAGCGGTTGTTCAAGCCAAGGAACACCTGGGCGTTTTCAGCAGTGAAAACCGGGAAAGAGAAGTCGAAACGCGGCTGGATGAGGATGAAGGCGTTGTTGTTGGTGGTTTCGGTAGTGGTGTTACCGGCCTTCACGCGGCGGTCGCTCTTCTGGCGCAAGAAGTCGAGGCCAGCAGCCCAAGCAAAGTTCGTAGCGGACGGACCGTTAGAGAGGGTCACGCTAGCACCGAGATCCCAGAAGTCCGGATCGTCTTCGGTCTTGTTGCCGTTGTTGTCGGTTTCGACGTCGGTTTCTTCATCGAAGGTGAGCCAGTAGACGTTAGCAACGATGTCGAAGGTTCCGAGAGGAGCGCCGAACTTCACGTTGATGTAGTCGCCTGCAGCGGTCGTGGATTCGTCGCGGGTGTTCTTGACGTTGGCGGCCTTCTGTTCGTTAGAAGTCCAGGTCTTGTCGATGGCGAGGTCAACAGCTACACCGAAAGCGGGAGTAGCGATACCGGCAGTGAACATGCCGAGACCAGCTCTGTTGTCAAAAGCGAGGAGGTAGGTCATGCTGCTGGAGCCGAGAGCAAGAACGCCTTCTTCGCCAGTCGGTTCAACGTAGAACAGCTTGCGGCCGTTCATCTTGTAGACAGCGTTCATGTCGCCGTCGATGGTGGAGGCGCCGAACTGGTTGTTGACGGTGTTGTAAGCGTTACCGTGGAGAACGTTGAACTTGCCTGTAGCGGCCGGAGTCGGAACGCTTTCGGAGGCGGCAGGAGCTTCGAAGCTGGTAGTAGAAGAAGTTTCAGCTGCGGGTGCCGGTTCGGGTTCCGGTGCGGCAGGAGCTTCTTCCTGAACGCTTTCAGTAGAGCTGGTGGATTCTTCGTATTCGTCATCATAGTCCTGAGCGACGGCAGCAGACACTGCGAGCGCAGAGACGACAGAAATAAGCTTAATATTCATTCGTATCTCCTTACGAGAGTTAGGTTGGTTTTATGGCCAATATAACAAAAAGGTTACGGCGGTTCAAGCCGTAACCAAATTGTTGTACTTTATTTTCAATATGTTGTATTGAAAAAAGTTTACTTATGAGACCGCTCGTGCTAGAGTCAAATGAAAAAATATGATAAGCACTCGCTCTCGCCACCACGACTGATTTGAATCAGTCGCTTGTGGCTCACGTAAAACTACTTTAACGAATTACTTCTTCGGTTCGATCACTTCCATGCCGCCCATGTACGGACGTAGCACTTCAGGAATGACGAGAGAGCCGTCTTTCTGCTGGTAGTTGTCGCAGATACCGACCATTACGCGCGGCGTTGCAAGGCCAGAACCATTCAAGGTGTGAACGTAGACGTTCTTGCCACCGATCTTGGTCTTGATGTTGGCGCGGCGAGCCTGGTAATCTTCGAAGTTGGAGCAGGAGCTGACTTCGAGCCACTTCTTTTCGACCGGAGCGTAAACTTCGAGGTCGTAGCACTTGGCGGCACCGAAACCGAGGTCACCCTTACAGAGGGCGAGACGGTGGTAGGGGAGGCCGAGCTTTTCCAGAAGCATTTCACCGAAGCGGGTGAGTTCTTCGTGGTCTTCGTAGCTGTGATCCGGATGGGCGAAGTAAACCATTTCGACCTTGTTGAACTGGTGCAGGCGGAGAAGACCGCGGGTGTCCTTGCCGTAGCTACCGGCTTCGCGGCGGAAGCAAGCGGAGTAGGCGCAAATACGCTTCGGAAGTTCAGATTCCGGAATCACTTCGCCGGAGTAGAGGTTGGTCAGAGGCACTTCTGCGGTCGGGATGAGGAACAGGTCATCGTCCTTGTCGCAGCGGTACATGTCTTCTTCGAACTTCGGGAGCTGGCCCGTGCCGCGCATGGTATTGCGGGTCACGAGGTACGGCGGCGTGAATTCTTCGAAGCCGTTCTTCATGTGTTCATCGAGGAAGAACTGGATGAGGGCGCGTTCGAGGCGAGAGCCCCAGCCGCGGTAAACCGGGAAACCGGAACCGGAAATCTTGGCACCGCGTTCAAAGTCGAAAATGCCGAGGCGTTCGCCGAGGGTCTTGTGGTCCACGCGGGCGAAGTCATCGTTCTTGGTGTAGTAGTCGGCGGGAATCGGGCCGTCTTTTTCAACAACGTTGTCCGAACTGTCCTTGCCTTCCGGAGAACGCGGAGCGATGTTCGGCACGTGCATGAGCATTTCGGTCTGCTTGTAGTCGAGATCCTTGAGCTTCTTGTCGAGTTCGTCGATCTTGTTGCCGAGTTCGCGCGTGGCGGCCTGGGCTTCGTCGGCGTTTTCGCCCTTCTTCTTGAGTTCGCCAATCTTCTTGGACTGGGCGTTGCGTTCACTCTTGAGGCGTTCGACTTCGGTGAGGAGCGGGCGGCGTTCGTTATCGACAGCCAGCACGTCACGAAGGCTTACGGTCGTATATTTCTTTTCGGTTTCAGCAATATAATATTCCGGATTTTCGCGGATTTTCTTGATGTCAAGCATTTGATGCCTCGGTTGGAAAAATTTACGGGGGAGAATATAGCAACTTTTTGCCTGTTGTGTTTTGGTACAACGCTATTTATATGGGACTCGGCGAATTCCTGCAATTTCAGTATATATTGGATTTTAGCACATATTATCAAGAGGAGTGATTTATGAAATATGTACTGCCGCTTTTAATTGCAGCGTCGATGTCTTTTGCCCAATGGGGCGGCTGGGGCGGAGGCGGTGGAAAATCCATCAATGACTATAAAAAGGTGTCTGTTTCGGGCCGAGATGTCTACGTCTATGCTCCGTCCGGTATCGCCGACAATAGTCCGTTGCTCATGTCGTTCCACGGCATGGACCAGGACCCCAATTATCAGCAGTCCAATACCCACTGGGAAGCCGTTGCCGATACGGCGGGCTTTGTTGTAGCCTATCCCAAGGGCGCAACGGGTTACAGCACCTGGGATATCAGCGGTGACCAGGATACCAAATGGATCACGCAGATTATCGACCAGTTGGCCAACGACTACAAGATCGACAAAAAGCGCGTGTATATGTCGGGCTTCTCCATGGGTGGCATGCTCAGCTACCATGCCATGGGTAAGATCGCCGACAAGATTGCTGCCTTTGCTCCTTGCTCCGGCTACCTGATGATGGGTGCCGGCACGGCTCAGCGCCCGGTGCCTATATTCCATACTCACGGAACCAGCGATAACGTGGTGGGCTATGATGGTCTCGAAAACAACCTGAAGAGCTACCGCGACCAGTTCAAGTGCCCGTCTCAGGCGGAAGTCGAGAGCAATCACCCGAACAGCGAGAACAGGGCTACGCTTTACACCTGGGGCCCGTGCGAAAACGGCATCTATGTGAAGCACCTGAAGCTCGAGGGTCGTCAGCATAGCCCCTCCAAGGCCGATGTTTCCGATATTTGGAACTTCGTGAAGCAATGGAACTTGAATGGCCTTATCAGCGACAAGCCTGAACCGGAATCCTCTTCTAGTGAAGTCGCTTCTTCGTCTTCTGTAGCCTCTTCTTCGTCTGAAGCTCCGAAGTCTTCTAGCAGCAAAAATCATAAGCACTCTTCTTCTAGTGAGGGCACCGAAGCTTTGGCCTTAGATGTTAGCTTGGCATCGGTCTCTGTCTTCAAGTCTTCCGACAACAGCATCATGGTTTCCAATGCTGAGGGCAAGTCTATCACGGTGTTCAACAGCCTCGGCCAAATCGTCCGTACTACCCGCGGTATCGGGAACGTGCAGAAGGTATATACCGGAGCCAAGGGCGTGTACATTGTAAAGGTCGGTTCTAGGACGTTTAAGACCTCGCTCTAGGATTTAACATAATTGTTGCCTTAAAGACACTCCCTCTGGGAGTGTTTTTTTTAAATTTGCAATATGCCTTTTAGAAACGTGTCTCGTATACTTTGTTTTGTTGCAATTGCCCTGTTTGCGGGGCTTTTGAGTGGCTGCTACAGCTTTACGGCGTCGACACTTCCGAGCCATATCAAGACGGTCAAGATTCACGAAGTCGAAGACAAGACGCTTGATCCGGTGCTTGCCAACAACATCCGCGAAGGCGTGGTCGAAATGTTCCGCAAGAATGCGGGCGGCGTTCGCCTTGTGACCGGCGAAGCCAATGCAGACTTTGAAATGACCCTTTTGAGCTACACCAACAAGCCCGAAAACTATAACAGCAACAGCGATGTGGAAACCTACCGTGTCACCATTCGAGTTAGCGTGAAGTTCTTTGATAATGTCAAGGAAAAGGTTATCTACGAATCCAAGTCGCTGAGCGCCGAAGGCACCTACGATGTCCAGGCAAATGAAACCGAAGACCGTCATGGTCAGGCCCGAGCCATCGAAAAACTCCAAGACTTGATTATCACCAATGCGCTAGCTAAGTGGTAGCGTTATGCGACGCTAAAAAAAATACACCGCCTTCGATGTAATCTCGGGCGGTGCTAGGGGTTGGTTTGGATATCTATAAAGTAAACTTATTACACCGAAATCGTTGCATAAAATCGTGTAAAATATTTTTTCACAACGACTTACGTGTTTTGTTCATGCGCAAATGTAACTTTTTCCCCCGATTTTTAAAGGGAAAAAATTAGCCTTGTGTGACATCGCTCACAGTTACGGGTTCTTCGTTCAGTAGGGCTTCGGTGAGGGTGCTGCCCTTGTAGGTCAGCTTGAGTGAAAAGAAAGGCTCGCCCCTTTCAAGTAACGCAAGGAAAATCAGGTCGCCGTCCCAGTGGGGGAGCTTTGCCACGTTTTCCTTGGGTACCCATTCGAGCGTGCCTTCGTCGCATTCCTTGAGTTCGCCGGTGAATTCGGTCGCCGTGAACAGGTGCATGAACTCAGTCTGGTCCATGCCGTCGCCAATGAAGGTGACAATCCCTCTGTACTTCGGGCGAATCAGCGTGAGGCCCGTTTCTTCGAGAGCCTCGCGCTTGATGCAGTCCTCGGGAGATTCCCATTCCTCGAACTTGCCGCCAATGCCGATCCACTTGTCCTTGTTGATGTCGTTTTTCTTCTTGACGCGGTGGAGCAGCAAGTACTTGCCGTCTTGTTCGATGTAACAGAGGGTTGTGTTCAGCATTTTAGTAGACAGTAGGAAGTAGACAGTGATTAGTGTGAGCAAAAAGCGACCGGTATTAACCGGTCGTGTTTGCGATTAGCCCAAAGCCTTGATCCGTGAGCCACAAGCGGCTCGTCTTAACGAGCCGTGGTGGCGAGAGCACTTGCCAATCGTAGGTTCTATAGTAGCACTTAGGCAAGTGCGGCTATGATAGCGTCACCCATGCCGGTCGTACCGACCTTGGTGCAGCCTTCCTGGTAGATATCGCCAGTACGGAAGCCCTGGGCAATCACCTTTTCGCAAGCAGCTTCGATAGCCTTTGCAGCTTCTTCTTCCTTAAAGGTGTAGCGGAGCATCAATGCCACGGAGAGGATCTGGGCGAGCGGGTTTGCGATACCCTTGCCAGCGATGTCCGGAGCGGAACCACCGGCCGGTTCGTACAGACCGAAGGAACCTTCGGCGATAGAAGCGGACGGGAGGAGGCCCATGGAACCGGTGAGCATGGCGCATTCGTCGGTGAGGATGTCGCCGAAGAGGTTCGGGCAGAGGAGCACGTCGAATTCACGCGGGCGCTTCAGGAGCTGCATGGCAGCGTTGTCCACGTAGAGGTGTTCGAGAGTCAGTTCCGGATAGTCCTTGATGACTTCGTTCACGACTTCGCGCCAGAGCACGCTCGTGGTGAGCACGTTGGCCTTGTCGATGGAGGCAACCTTCTTGTTGCGGAGCATGGCGGCGTCGAAAGCGAAGCGAGCAATGCGTTCGACTTCGTAGCGGCTGTACTTCATGGTGTCAAAGCCGATTTCTTCCTTGGAGCCCGGAACGCCTTCGCGGCCTTTCGGCTGGCCAAAGTAAACGTCACCCGTCAGTTCGCGGACGGTGAGGATGTTGAAGCCGTCACCGACGATGTCAGCGCGGAGCGGGCAGGCGCCTGCGAGTTCCTTATAGACGCGGGCCGGGCGGAGGTTGCAGAAAAGCTTGAAGTGCTTACGGAGCGGCAGAAGTGCACCGCGTTCCGGCTGCAGGTTCGGGGGGAGGTGTTCCCACTTCGGGCCACCCACGGAACCGAAAAGAATACAGTCAGAAGCTTCACCGAGCTTGAGGGTGCTTTCCGGAAGCGGAGAACCGCTTTCGTCATAGGCGGCACCACCGACGTTTGCCCATTCGGCGTTCACGTCGAAGCCGAACTTCTTGGAAACCACGTCCAGCACGCGGACAGCTTCTTTCATGACTTCGGGGCCGATACCGTCGCCCGGAAGCACTGCAATCTTGTAATTCTTGCTCATTGTTAATCCTTGGTTTAAATTTTGACCAAGGCAAATGTAGAAAAAATGCGTCTACCGTGCAATCCGCACTTGCTTTACGGTGCCGTTCTTCACGGAGCGGAGCATGTAGATGCCCTGGACCTTGATGTCGCTAGTATTCTTGAGTATCGAAACGGCCTCGTCCATGGTGTAGGCGCGCAGACGGCCAAGGCGGACCCCGTTCAGGTCAAACACGTCGTATGCCTGGAGGGTATTCGCTTGCAGGTGGAGGCTGCTGCCGATTGCAATCGTGGAATCGGCAATAGTCGTGTCCCTCGCAGTGGTATCTTCCTGAAAATTGAAATATTCCTTGAGCCATGTCATTGCCGGGCGGTCTTCGCCATCCCTGATGAGGCCGCAACAGTTAATCCCTGGGTTTGTGATGCATTGCATTAAGGATTGCCCATAGAGATAGCCCCATAGGGTGACTCCTACTACATATTCGGTTTCCATGAAAACAGGAATATGTTCCGCGAAGCAGTTTTTTTGAATACTGTCTATTTCATTGCTGATGTTGTATTCAGAAATGAGTAGAGGAGTTTCTGTTTTCTCGTAAATCTCCTGAAGGGCGTTCTTGAGCAAGTCTGGATTGTAGCATTTCATGGGGCCGGTTCCCATCACAATCAAATCGTTGCCTTCAAGTCCGTAGGCGTCAACTGGGGCTCCGTTGTTCTTGATCGTATTGATTAGGTCGATCCCTTCATTTCTTTCCCACTGGATTGTGTTGTAGTCGTTGTAAATGAGGATTGCTTGGGGCCAGCGTTCGCGGGCCATCTTGAATGCGGTGGTTATGAATTTATAGTCTTCGTTGTCGCCGCCAAGGGCTTCGATAATTTTGTTGTTGCTGCCTATTTGTGAATGGATTCGCCTGGCTTCACTGACCACGTTGATGTATTCTAGATCCGGATAACGCTCCGCAACGGCATCGAACCACGCGGTAATGGCTTCTTTTGCTTCGTCCGCACTAAGGTCTCTAAGCCAAGAAGGGTTTCCCGAAGCCCATAATAGGGCATGAAATTTGAATGTAGCCTTGTTCTCTTTTGCCCAGTTGTAGGGGATGTCGCATTCGGAAAAATCGAAGGTGCCGCGAGTTTGTTCGACGGTTCGCCAAGTGCATTGCCTTTCTGGGGTAATCTGATTCCAATAAGTCCCGAAGTCAGAAGGGACAGGCCCTTCGACAGTTGTACTGCCGAGGAACTTTGCCGCACCGTCGGCAAGGCCAAGGGCGAAAACGCTACTCACGGCCACGCACAAAAGGGCCACAGGCGCAATTTTTAAAATTCTAGAACTCATGCTCCTCCTAAATAAATTTTTTTAGCGAGCAAATCGCACTTGTTTTACAGAGCCGTTCTTGACGGAGCGGAGCATGTAGACGCCCTGGACCTTGATGTCGCTAGTATTCTTGAGTATCGAAACGGCCTCGTCGATAGTGTAGGCGCGCAGGCGGCCGAGTCGGACGCCGTTCAGGTCAAACACGTCGTATGCCTGGAGGGTATTTGCCTGCAGATGGACTCTGCCATTGATTGCAGTTGTGCTATCTTCCTGAAAATTGAAATACTCCTTGAGCCAGGTCATTGCCGGACGGTCTATGCCATCCCTGATAATGCCGGAACAGCTGATGCTAAGGTTCGTGATACATTGCAACGTGGACAAATTGTAGAGATAGCCCCACAGGGTGATCCCCTTTACATACTCGGTTTGCATGAAAACAGGAATATGTTCTGCAAAACATTTTTTTTGTGTGCTGTCAACATCAGTGCTGATATTATATCCCGTAATGAGTAGAGGCAGTTCTGTTTTCTCGTAAATCTCCTGAAGGGCGCTCTTGAGCCGGTCTGAAGGGAAACATTTCATGGGGCCTGTTCCCTGTGCAGTCAGGTCACCGGCGTCAAGCCCATAGGCGTCAATTGGAGCACCATTCTTTCGAATCGTATAGATTAGATCGATGCCTTTATCCCTTTCCCACTGGATTGTATTGATGTCGCTGTAAAAGAGAGCCGCTTGGGGCCAGCGTTCACGAGCCATCTTGAAGGCCGTGGTTATGAACGTATATTCTCCGTCATCACCGCCGAGGGCTTTGATAAGGGTGTCCAACTGATTGAATATTAAATTAGAACGCTTGACATCACTGAACACGTTAATCAGTTCCAGGTCTGGATAATGCTCTGCAACGGCGTCAAACCAGGCGGTAAGGGCTTCTTTTGTTTCGTCGGCATTTAGGTTTCTAAGCCAAGCCGGGATTCCATAATTACACCACAATAGGGCATGAAACGTGAATGTAGCCTTATTCTCTTTTGCCCAGTTGTAAACGATATCGCATTCAGAAAAATCAAAGGTGCCGCGAGTTTGTTCGACGGTTTTCCAAGTGCATTGCCTTTCCGGAGTAATCTGATTCCAGTAAGTCCCGAAGTCAGAAGGAACCGGCCCTTCGACAGTTGTGCTACCGAGGAACTTGGCCGCGCCCTCAGCAAGGCCGAGGGCAGAAACGCTACTCACGGCCACGCCTAGGA
Organism: Fibrobacter sp. UWT2; assembly: GCF_900142545.1. Lineage (NCBI taxonomy): Bacteria > Pseudomonadati > Fibrobacterota > Fibrobacteria > Fibrobacterales > Fibrobacteraceae > Fibrobacter > Fibrobacter sp. UWT2. The sequence goes on from NZ_FRBF01000002.1 coordinate 146,305, forward strand.
TGGCCGCAGACGCGATATTTAAGATTCTAAATGACATAGTTACCCATTATAAACATACATCAACTTTGCGGATAAATTCCCAAGGGGAGGCTGTTTGTCGTGGACAATATGTCAAAAGTGGATGTGCGGACGGTTATTTTCCGGCCAATTCTCTAGGATGGAACTGTCTATGTTCCTGCTTGATGAATTCCTTGTCGATATGCGTATAAATCTGCGTGGTGCTGATGTCGGCGTGCCCGAGGAGTTCCTGCAGAACGCGTAGATCCATGCCTGCTTCGAGGCAGTGGGTGGCGAAGCTGTGGCGGAAGGTATGCGGTGAGACTTGTTTCGAAAGGTGCATCGTATGCTGTTGCACGATTTTCCAAGCTCCCATGCGACTCATGGGCTTACCGCGGGAATTAAGGATTATGTTGTCCGTAGTCGGATGGGTGAGAGGCCTGCCAAGTTCAATCCAGGCTTTCAGATTCTCTTTCGCCTTGCTGCCGAGCGGTACCAAGCGTTGCTTGTTGCCTTTGCCGATGGGAGTAAGCCATTCGTTGTCTAGATCCAGTTGCGAAAGCTTGATGCCGAGGGTTTCCGAAATGCGGAGCCCTGCACTGTACATGAGCTCAAATAAGGCGGTATCGCGCAGCGGGTTCTTGCCGTTGGCCGCACTCTCGAACACGCTGTCGATTTCTTCGCGTGTCAGGTACTGTGGCAGGTAGCGCCCGAGTTTGGGTCGTTCGAGCATCGATTCGGTGCTGTAGTCATATTCGCCTTGGCTCTGCATGTATTTCAGGAACCCGCGCAGGCTCGAAAAATGCCTCGCGATCGATGTGGGGGAGTATTCCACCTGTCCCGCGGTGAGCGTCAGGAATTCGTCCAGCTTTTCGGGAGTCAAATCCTTGAGATCCAGGCTGATTTCGTCGAGCCAGTCTATAAAATGCCGCAAGTCCTCCTGGTAGCTCTGGATGGTGGCGGGCGAAAGGTTCCGCTCCACTCCCAGAAACGCCAAATAGGCATCCATGCGGTTTGAATTTAGGCTCATGGCCATAATATAGATTAGACGAGAGACTTGAGACGGGTGACGAGAGAAATTTTTTTGAAAAAATCCGCTTTCTCCCTTGACAACGTCCCTTTTTTATTCTATAATTGAGCCCGTCCTAAGCGACTATGGATGATTAGCTCAGTTGGTAGAGCAGCTGACTCTTAATCAGCGGGTCGCAGGTTCGACCCCTGCATCATCCACGAAAAACCGTCTCACCCCGAGGCGGTTTTCTTTTGCCTACATGTCATTCCGGCCTTGTGCAGGAATTTGCAGCTTTCACCAATAGTCATTCCGGCCTTGTGCCAGAATCAGCTTTTATGCCTTATATAATGTATTAGTTTACAACAATATTATTATTTTCGCATACCCCCGCTCTATATAAAATGCTATATTGCGAGTGTAAAGTTTTGTTTTTGAGGAATTGGATTTAATGAAGATTGTTCTGCCCGTCGCCGGTAACGGACTGCGTCTGCGTCCTTACACAGAGAATGTGCCGAAGTGCCTTCTCCCTGTTGCCGGTAAGACTATTTTGGATTGGATTGTTGAAGATTCTTTAAGCCTTAAGCCCACGGAAACGATTTTTATTACGGGTTATAAGGCCGAAGCTGTAGACTCTTTTTTGGAGAAGCGTTCTGCCTGGGGCAAGACCCGCACGGTGGTGCAGTCTAATCCGCAGGGCCTGGGTGAGGCAATTAGCCTCGCACTGCCATACGTGGATGACGATGAACCTCTCCTGATTATTCTGGGTGACACGCTTTTCGAAGCGGATCTTTCCATTCTCCATAATGTGGACGAAAATATCCTCTACACGTTCAAGGTCGAGGATCCGCGCCGTTTTGGCGTGGCCGTGACTGACGCCGATGGTCGAATCACGCGCCTGGTTGAAAAACCGCAGGAATTCGTGAGTGACGAAGCCATTGTGGGCATCTATTACATCAAGGATACCAAGGTGCTCAAGCAGAGCCTTAAGTACCTGATGGACAATGATATCCGCACCAAGAACGAATTCCAGCTGACTGACGCCCTTGAAATGATGCTTGAAAAGGGTTGCAAGTTCCGTACCGCTCCGGTGCAGAAGTGGCTGGACTGCGGCCTTGCCGAAACGCTCCTCGAAACCAACGCCCACGTGCTTAAGCGCATCGACAACTCCGCCTCGGTGAATCTGCCGGGCGTCAAGGTGATTGCTCCATGCTACATTGGCAAGGACGCAAAGATTTCGAACAGCACCATCGGCCCGAATGTGTCGGTGGGCGACGGCTGCGTCATCGAGAACAGCACCATCAGCAACGCCGTGCTGTGGGATTCCGTCAAGGTCAGCGGTCAGACGCTCGATAACGTCATCCTTCACGAGTAAATTGTATTACATTCGTCCTGAATTTTAAAAGCACCCTTTCGGGGTGCTTTTTTATGCGCGTCATAAAATGCGTAATCGTCTAGTCTTTCACGCAACGAACGCTTAGGCCTGTTGCTTTAGATAAGGAGTACGCTGAATACGATTTGGAGTCCTTCGGATCTACTTTGATATAATTGAGGGTTGGTGTAAAGTTTTGCGCCCCTTCAACTCCGTAAACGATAGCGAATGCCGAGTCGGCACTGGTGGTCGAAGAATCTCTTAGCCAGAAACCTGCCACGCGCTTCTCATACTCGAAAGAGCCGTTGACGCGGATTCCTCCGCCCCTGAATTCAAAGCCTTTGAAAATGTCCTGGGTGGTTGGAGATGATTGCCAATAATCGTTGTCTTTCAATTCTATTCTGGGCAAAATATCGTTTAGGGCGCGGTATTCGGAAATGTCGGCAGGGTGCCAGCCCGTGGGGCATGCGGCTTGGGCGGCATCCCACGTGTAGAGTCTTCCGTAGGTACCGCATTTATCTGCAGAGCCGCCGTAGCACCAGCTGTCTGTGGTGCTGTAGTTCATGTTGTCGACCATCCAAGTTTTTTCGCCCACCTTGAGAGTCCTGTATGTTTGCTGCGGTGTGCGGGTGTCGGTATAGCTCCCGTAGGTAGGCGTCCAGACGTCGTTCTTGCAGGTGTATTTGAGTCCGCTCATAGAGATTGTTTCGCTACACGGGATGCTTTTAAAATATTCTTCTTGTGTTGTGATGTCCCAAAAATGGTTCTTACAGACTCTGAAGTATTTATTGTACTGGACATACATTCCTTCTCTTTTTTGAGTACATATACCGTAAGAGTATATGACGTCTTCAAGGAGTTCCCATCTACTGTTTCCTATACACGAATAGAGACTAAAGTCGTTGAATTTGATTCTTCCGTAATCTTCTGCATTGCTGCAAGAACCGATAGAGAGGGGTTGTGTCCATTTGCCTTCGGAGCATATGTAAATGAACGAATTGGTCTTTACGACCATGCTATCATTCTCTTCGGTGCAGGGGGTGTTGAAAAGGGTGTAGTCTTGTTCCGAAATTTCGCTCCAGCCTTCCCAATAGCATCGGTAATATTTTGAGCCGGAGGCGAGCATGTCGCCGATGTTATTGTCGGTGCATATTCCGAGTTTTTTCTCTTCGGCTTTTAGCTCTCTCCATTTTCCCTTGTCGCAAATGTAGGACAGAAATATACTGTCTTGTATGCTTGCTGTGCATTTCCCTGCATCTTCTTCGAGGGTGAGCTTAACCCAACTGTATTCGCCGCTAGAAGATTGTCTGCATTGATACCCAAGAGAATCTGAGCTTGGATGCCTGATGTCATTGAGCGATTTTTCGTTGCAGTATCCATAGAGGTAGATGATTCTATCAACCTTATTCCATACGTAGTCTTCGCAGATATAATACTTTGAACTCGAGATCTTTTTTGCGCCGTTGTTTTTCTTGGTGCAGTAGGGGAACGAAGATACAGGGACTGTCAGTTTTTGCCATTGCAGGTTGTTGCAGGCGTAGGTGGCGGTATCTACGTAGACCGTGTCTTGGAGTGCCGCGGTGCATTTGCCCATAGCCTCTTCGACAGATGCCGTGCGCCAAGTTCCCTTGTCGCAAACGTATGTCGTCGTGTCCGTATGCTTGACGGTTCCTTGCGTCTTGCCGTTACAGACGCCGAGGGCGATTTCCTTTGCGTTTGCCGAAACCCAGGTTCCTCCCTTGCATATATAATCGTAGTATCCAAGATTGTAGACGGAATCGGTCTTGGTGGTGTCGCATTTACCGTAAACATCTTCGGGGTCGTAAGTCGATTTCCACTCATAGTCTTTGCAGATCAAGTAGGAATCGTTTTCGATAACAAGTTCGCCTAAGCGTTTCTTGTTGCAAAGCCCTAATCTTTTTTCCTTGTCGTTGAAGGTCAGCCAGTAACCGCTCTTACATACATAGTTGGTGCCTTCATAGTAAATGGAATCACCTGCTTTGGCATCTGTGCATTGGCCGTGAGCGTCATTAAGCGTTCTCTTGCGCCAGGAGAGCGTGTCGCAAATATAGGTGGTGTCTTTGTAGGCGATGGTATCTTTCAGGTTGGCTTTGCTGCAGTAGCCGATTCTTGCTTCGAGTTCGGTAATTTCGCGCCAATCGCCATCTTCGCAGACGTAGGGACGATTCTTGTAGTAGGTGTCACCTTCGTTTGACTTGCCACATTCGGGTTCCCTGTAGACTTCCTTGAACCATTTGCCGTAAACGCAGGTGTAGGTGCTGGAATCTTCCTTAACGAACACCTTGTTTTTCGTGTCGCAAACGCTGAGGTCGGAACCCTTCAAGACTTGGAAGGTTTCCCTGACGCAACGGACCGAGAAGTAAGAGGAATCCGTGAATTCGGATATGGGCTTTATGGTGTAGCCGTCATCGCCAATGATGTAAATCTTTGAGTCTTTGCTGGAGTTTCCTTCGCCGATGTAGTATGCTTTCTTGCCGGCGTCGGTACAAGTGGAACCGTTACATGTCCCGCCGGGTACCAGATTCAGGGCGTAGGTGCCATTGGCGCTGCCGTTCCACAGGGTGCTGGACTTGATGTATTTTAAGGATGAACCTACGTTTTCAAGGAGCGATTCCCAAGCGGTGGTGGAGGCAATCGAGAAACTGTCGGGGCATAAGGTTTCGGATTTCCATTCGCGGTAAAGGTAACCGTATTTGTCGCAATTGCCGTTTTCGACATCGTAGCACTTGCTGGTTTTCCAAGTGGGGTAGTAGTTCGCGTTTTCGGTAGTCCAAATGAAGTTGCCGACTTGGATGGTCTTGGTGTAGTTGCCTTTGTACCACACCGAGTCCAGTTTTACCGTGGCGTTCAAGTTCTTGTCGAATTCCAGATCCGGAACGACCTTGATTTCTTCACTCGAAGAAGATTCGTCGAGGTCCGGGTCAGATTCAGAAGAACAGGAGCCGGTTGCGCTAGAAGACGAGGAACCGTTGCTACTCGAGGAACTGCCCTTATAGCTTGAAGAACTGTCGTAGCTGTAAGAATCCGAAGAAAAGATTTCTTCGGTGTAGTCGGAACCGTAGCCGCTACAGCCAACAAACAGGACGGTTAAAAACAGAATGAAACTGGCGAGAATAATGGAGATCTTCATAAATTTACCTAGCCCTAAAATTTAATCATCTTTGATGCAACGAACGGAATACCCGTAGCCTTTCTCGTTTGCAAAGACATCAGGAGATTCGGGGAGAGCGTTGTACCCTTCGGTTTTAGAACCGCAGCGACTGGAAGTAGAATAGTCGGCAGGCATGCTTTCGTCTTGGAATTTCATAAAACATCCCCTATTAGTATCGTCTTCGGGGGTATCGGTCAGCCACAAGCCCGTAAGACGGTGTTCATAATCAAATGTTCCTCCCTCCGTTCTGATTCCTGCAGCCAAGATTTCAAAACCAGGGTATTTATTATTGTATCTTTCGGTCTGCCAGTTACCGTTATCGTGGTTTGAAAGGTAAATATGAAGAGAATTACTCCTTAACGAGTTGAATTCTTCGTGGCTTGGAAGATGCCAACCCTTGGGGCATGCTGTTTGGGCGGCATCCCAGGTGTAGAGCCTTCCGTATTGGGCGCAGTATCTGTCGGCGTTGTTGTAACACCAGCTGTTCTCTGTTTTATAGTTCAGGTTTTCTACCATCCAGGTTTGCGTACCTACCTTAAGGGTCTTGTAGGTGTTTTTATCGGAATCCGTCATTGAGCCATAAACCGGCGTCCATTTGTCTCCGGAGCAGGTGTATTCTTGGCCGTCAATATTAATGGTTCCACATTCGCTTTTGCTCAAGATTAAGGAAAGGTCCGGTACTCTCCACCAAGAGTATTGGCACATATAGTACTTGTCGTTCAATTTAGCGAGTTCGCCTTCGCGCGCATTGGTGCAGAAACCGAGCTGGATGGCTGCATCGTTTAGGCGAACCCAGTTGTAATATCCGCTATTGTATTTGCATATGTAAATTTTGCCCTTGTAGGCGCCGGTCTTTCCGGACTGGCCGCTATTCAAGCCACTGCAAGACGCCGTTGTATCCGTAATCGCATTGGGCGGTGTAATCCAATTGCCGTCGGAACAATAGTATTCGACGCCATCTAAAACGGAAATGATGCTGTCGCGTGAGCATTCCCCCAGGTAATACATGCTCTTGGTAATGCTTGTCCAACCGGTTGATTCGCATTGATAGTATTTAGAAGAGGTGGTTGCTTTTTCGCCAATATTCTTTTTCGAGCAATATTTGCCAATCGTTTTTTCGAGCGAAGTGGGGGTTCTCCAGGTGCCGTTGTCGCAGAGCCTGCCGACAACCATGGTATCTTGGGTCGACTCGTCGCAATCCAGGCCAAACTGTTCCTTGATGGTCATCTGAACCCACTGGTATTGGGTTCCAACCGACTTGCATATATAGCCAAGGGAATCTTTCTTCGGGTAAATCTTGTTGCCGACACTGTCGATGTTACAGGTGCCATAATTGTAGGAGAGGGAGTCGATGCTGACCCATTGATAATTGTTGCAAAGCCAGTAACTCTTGGGGGAGTTTATCTTGGCTTTTGACCCTTGATTCTTCTTTGTGCAGTACGAAAGCGAAGCGTTGGGCTTTGTCAGCCTGCTCCAGGTCAGGTTGTTGCAGACGTAGGTGTTGGAGTCCGCTGCATAGACGTATATTGTATCTTGGAGTTCTGCGGTGCATGCACCATAAGCCTCTTGCAAGGTGGCGTATCTCCATGCGTTTTTGTCGCAAATAAGCTTGTAGTTGCCCGATTTGATAAGGGTGTCCTGTTTTCTGGCGTTGCAGCGTCCGTATACAATTTCGTTGTTGGTGGCGCTACGCCAAGTGCCGCCTTCGCATACATGGTAGTAGTTCGATATAATGTAAATGGAATCGGTCTTGGTGGTGTCGCATTTGCCGATGACGTCTGCAGGATTGGTCGTCTTGCTCCATGCGTTGTTGCTGCAGATGTAGTAGTAGTTTTGTTCTGAGATGACTTCGCCGAGGCGCTTCGAGTTGCAGACGCCATACTTGTTTTCCATGCTGGTGAGCGTCTGCCAGGTGGTGCCGCGGCATATGTAGCTTACGCCGTTATGGTAAATGGAGTCGCCGGCCTTTTGTTCGTTACATTCCCCTTGGGCATCGAGAAGTGTCTGCTTTCGCCAGGTGAGGTTATCGCAAATGTAGGTGGTGTCGTTGTAGAATGCAGTTGCGTTTTGCGTGGCGCTGGTGCAGTAGCCCAGCCTGATTTCCAGTTCCTCGAGCTCACGCCATTCGCCGTCTTGGCAGACATAGGGGCGAATCTTGTAGTAGGTGCTTCCTTCGGTCGACTTGGAACATTCGGGTTCCCTGTAGACTTCCTTGAACCATTTGCCGTAGATACAGGTGTAGGTGCTGGAATCTTCCTGTACCGTCATCTTTTCCTTGGTGTCGCAGGCGCTGAGGTCGGAGCCTTTCTTGACTTGGGTCGACTGCTTGGCGCAGCGGACCGAGAAGAAAGAGGAATCACTGAACGAAGAGAGCGGCTTGGAGGTATGGCTGTCGCTGTCGATAATGAAAATCTTGGTGTCGCTTTTGCTCGTGCCTGCACCGACATAGTAGGCCTTCTTGCCGCCGTCGATGCAAGTGAATCCGTCACACATGCCGCCGGGAACCAGGTTCAGGGCGTAGGTGCCGTTGGCGGTTCCGCTCCATAGGGTGCTAGAAAGAATGTACGTATTGGAGCCTACGGCTTTAAACAGGGATTCCCATGCGGTGGCGGTTGCAATGGAGAAACTGTCGGGGCAGAGGGTGGCGGCGTCCCACTGAAGGTAGAGGTAACCGTATTTTTCGCAGTTCTCGTCTTGAACGTCGTAACATTTGCTGGTTCTCCAGGTGGGGTATTCCTTGGCGTTTTCGGTGAGCCAGATGTAGCTGCCGATCTGGATGGTCTTGGCGTAGCTGCCTTTGTACCACACGGAGTCCAGTTTAACCGTGGCATTCAAGTTCTTGTCGTATTCGAGGTTGGGAATAAAGATGGATTCCGAGCTGGAGGAATAGTAAGAAGAACTGTACGCGCTGGAATAAGCGGAGCTGGAAGAGCCACTCTTGTAACTGGAGGAGTAGAAGAAACTGAAGGAATCAGAGGAATATTCTTCTGGGGTGTATTCTGAGCCGTAGCCGCTACAGCCAATAAATATGGCGTTCAAAATCAGTACAGCACTGGCAATGACGATTGTTAACCGCATATATCCTCCTAAGCACAATGTAAATTATAGAAAATATTTGGAGGATATAACTAAAAAGCCTCTCTTTTAGAGAGGCTTTTTTAGCGGGATAGACGAGGCTTGAACTCGCAACCTCCGGCGTGACAGGCCGGTGCTCTAACCAAAATTGAGCTACCACCCCAGTGGTTTTTCGTTTGGTCAGTTTCCTAACCGAACGAGCCAAATATAAAAAGAAACCAGACGACTGTCAAGGGATATTGGCGAAAAAACTTGATTTTTAATAAAAAAATGCAGTGCGAATAATCACACTAGGGGTCAGTACGCCTTGAAATCATTATAATGATTACCTAATATTGTGTTGGTGTTTTTTTAAGAGGTGTTTGTTATGTTTGGACATCCAAAATTTGGTGTCGAAGTTTCTGAAAATAACGGTACTTTGACTCTTTCATTACATGGTGTAATCGAATCTACTACAGCGGATGCTTTTGAAGCCGAAATGGCTTCGGCTTGTTCTAAAAGCAAGAATCTCATAGCTGATTTCGCTAATGTCAATTTTATTTCGTCTGCCGGTCTGCGTGTGCTTTTATCTTCCCAGAAGAAGATGATTGCCGAGAAAGGTAAAATGACGCTCATCAACTTGCAGCAGGGTGTTCGCGAAATTCTGGAAATGACCGGCTTTATAACCATGCTGAACATTGCTTAACGATAAATTAATCTTGCACCTCTTGGTGCTGAAAATTTGAAAAACAAAACACCCCGCCACTCATCGTGACGGGGCGTTTTAATTTACCTAAAAGGCCGTAAGGCCGACCTCATCGCTCAAAGCGACGAAGTCGCGACCTCATACCTCTTACAGGCTAATCAGCCCTTCGGTATCCTTAGACATGGCGTCGTAGAATGCGTAGCGGGCGTCCACTTCCTTCTGGAGGTCGTCGGCGAGCTTCTTGGCCACTTCCGGATTGTTACGGGTGAGCTGCTTGTAGCGGTTTTCGGTGTAGATGTATTCTGCAACCGGGATCGTCGGCTTCTTGGAGTCGAGGATAAGCGGGGCCTTTCCTTCGGCGGCGAGAGCCGGGTTGTAGCGGAGCAGAGTCCAGTAACCGGAATCCACGGCCATCTTCTGGTGCTGAAGCTGGCTGTTGAGATCGAAACCATGGTTGATGCAGGGGCAGTAGCAGATGATTAGGGACGGACCATTGTGTGCTTCTGCTTCCTGGAGAACCTTCAGGGCCTGAGCGTCGTTTGCACCGAGGGCGATACGGCCCACGTAAACGTTCTTGTAGCTCATGGCGATAAGGCCGAGGTCCTTCTTGCCGGCGCGCTTACCGGCGGCAGCGAAGAGGGCGACGGCGCCACGGTTCGTGGCCTTGGAAGCCTGTCCACCGGTGTTGGAGTACACTTCGGTATCGAGGACGCAGATGTTCACGTTTTCGCCCGTGGCCCTATGATGACCGTTCGCGCTAAACTCTTGTAAGACACTCCGATCGGCGCTCACTCTCGCCTCCGACGACTCGTTAAGACGAGTCGCCTACGGCTCACAGCGTGGTCGAGACCACCGTAACCGATATCTCTTGGGCGTTCCCGCACATATATGTGCGGTCGGGCTATATTTTAGGGGCTGCCGCCGTCGCTTCGCTTGCCACCAGCCTCCTAAAACCAAGCCCCGCTGTGCGGGTCTTGTCCCCAAAGGGGTCACTATCCCTAACGCGAATGCGGTTATGAAATTTTCCTTCCCTATTCGTCGGGAGTATTCGCAAGCCTGATGAACTTGTCGAACGCTTCTATTATCATTGCCGTATTACCGTAGGACTTGCGGATTATCAGGAGCGAATAGGACTCGGAACCGCTGACGGTGATTTCTCTGGGTTCTATGATAAAGTCGTCGCTGGCAAATGTGCTGAACCAGGACTTGAACAGGCGGCTTCTAGCCTTGCCCTTGTTGTCGGTCGAGGTGTCGATGAATGCGACGAGAGCGCAGTCGAACTTGTCAAAGAAGCCCTTGATTATGGAAACAATTGTGTCCCTGGTCGCAGACCCGGACAACTCGTTGGTATGGCTGCTTGAAACAATCTGGTTGTAGATGTCCACGCAATAAATCGGGAATGCAGTCCCGAAAGTGTCGGTCAGTTCGGTGAATTCGACCGAGACCCTGTTTCCTGTCTCTATCTCGAAATAGAAGACGCAGTTTTCTTCGTTTATGGGATAAAGCACGAAAAACTACTTTGCCGAAACAAAGCCCTTCAATGTGCCGTTCGCCTGAAAGTATTCCGCCTTCTTCTTTTTCTCGGCGAGAATATCCTTTATCAGTTTTTTGGCTTCTGATGGCGTAAACTGCTTCATATCTGTGTCTCCACACCACAATATACATAATTACTCGGGAGAAAGCAAGATTTGCCGTTCCCATGCCCGGTTTTCCCATATGTTTCACAGTGAGTCATATGGGGGAGTTTGGGTGGATGGGGGTGGCGTATGTTTACAGAAATTTACACTGGGGGGGGTGTCGGGGTTGAATGTGGGGTGGGGAATTATTTATTTTTAGGGGAGAGATTTAGTGTGGGGATGTCCTATGAAAAAGTTCAGCGTGTTGGTTGCCCTGTCGGTGTTCTGCCTTGGGCTGGTTGTGGGCTGCGATGATTCTTCATCGGCAAGTGATGATAACAATGAAACATCCGCTGTTGAATCGTCTTCAAGCGTAAAGGACTCTGATTCCACTGAAGAATCGTCCTCTTCGATTGATAAGAAGTCGTCGGGAAACGAAACCAAAGACAAGTCATCGAGTAGTGAGAATAAGTCTAGCAGTTCCGCAAAAGAAACAAAGAACTCATCTGATTCCAAGAGCTCCAGTTCTGTGAAAACTGATGACTCATCCAGCAGCAACAAGGATAAGTCTTCTTCAAGCGAAATGCAAAGTAGCAGTTCTTCCGTAAAACGGTCTTCTTCGTCTGTGGCTAAGTCTAGCAGTAGTGGGGAGTATGTTCCATATGCTCATACGGCGGATCTGGGACCCTTATGGTTTGATGACGTGTTTAAACAATTTGTGGACACAAGGAATAATCGGTCCTACTATTATTTAACCATTTACAACAAGGATCATTCAGATTCGTTGACTGTGTTTGCGGAAAATCTGAATATTGGTGAAATGGTTGAGTTTATAGATAGCACATCTTTTCAGTCAGACAACAAAAAAATTGAACGTTTTTGTTATGACAATGATACGACCAACTGTGACCGTTATGGGGGACTTTATCAGTGGGCGGAAATGATGGGATTTAATGACAGCTGCAATACCAAGAGTTGTGCTCATTTGATTCAAGAGGACCATCAAGGAATCTGTCCGAAAGGATGGCGCTTAATGACCTATGATGATTACAAATTTGTCGCTCAATCGGAAAATGTTATTCATAATAGCTATGAAGATATGAGAACGCAAAATGGCTTTAACGGCTATAATGCAACCGGATTCAGTCTTGTGCCAGCAGGGTATATTTGGTCAAATGGATTTAAAAATTTGCGAGAGGCAACATACTTCCATTATCCTGCAGAAAGTGTAAAATTTGATGCAAACAAGTTTTCAAGGGGAGGGTATGCAGGAATGTCAGGAGGAGGCCTTAACGAACAGAATACAAAAAAAAGATATGGTCTCTCGGTTCGCTGTGCTATGGTAACAAATAAAATCGGAAACAATTAATACGGGTAAAGGTTTCATATGTCTAAGGCAAACAATAAAAAGAACAGAATTAACAAAAAATCTACAAATAACTTCCGCATCGAGTCTCTTGAACCGAGGTTCATGATGGATTTTGCGGTATAAATTCCATATTCCATATTTCACATTGCTTGGTTTGTGGGTGGTGAAAATTTTTACAGGAGATAATGGTATGAAGTGTGTCAAGTGTCTTGGTTTCTTGTGGGTGGCGGTGCTCGCGGCATTCTTCGCCCTTTCCGCCTGCGATGACTCTTCGTCGGCTAGTTCCGACGAAACCGGTACTTCCTGTTCATCGGTAGAGTCGTCTTCTTCGAGTGTCACCCTGAGCGGAGCGTCAGCGGAGTCGAATGGGTCTAGTGACGAAAATATGGAAAAAGACAAGTCTTCCAGTAGTGTCAAGGGATCTGAGCCTGTCGAAGTATCTAGCAGTTCCGCGAAAGAAACAAAGAATTCGTCCGACTCCAAGAGTTCAAGTTCCGTGAAGTCGGGTGAATCTTCTAGCAGTAGTAAGGATAAGTCCAGTTCGTCGGAGAACTCGTCATCAAGCGAAAAGCAAAGCAGTAGTTCCTCCGAGAAACAGTCTAGTTCAAGTTCTGTCTTGCCTAAATCCAGTAGTTCCGTTTTTGAAGTTGACTCTTCCAGATTATGCACGCCTGGGTATGATTATTGTTATCGTCCTTTGGGAGCAGATAGTTTACAGGCGGGAGCGTATAAAAAATTTAAGGATACTCGCAATGGACGAGAGTATTTCTATTTGACAATAAATGGTAAAGATACAAGTGGAAAAAAGGCTTCTGTAACGGTATTTGCGGAAAATCTGAATATAGGTGAAATGGTTGACGGTTCAGAAAACCAATCGGATAACGATAAAATAGAACGTTACTGTTATAACAATGATACGACGAACTGTGTGGAGTATGGTGGGCTTTACCAGTGGGCGGAGATGATGAACCTTCCGTTCGAATGCAATAGTAAGAGCTGTGCCGACTCCATTAAGCCGAATCATCAGGGAATTTGCCCAAAGGACTGGCATCTTATGACATATAATGACTTTTATATTGTAGTTCACGCAGATGGAAATGATGCGGGTGTGAAAGGTGTTAGATCAATGGGTTTTGGCGGCCTTAACTATACAGGGTATAGTTTAATTGCCGCTGGATATAATTGGGCATATGAGTTTTCGGATCTTAATGATTACACATATTGGTTTTATCCTGAAGAATCAAAGAATTATGCACAAGAGGGGGCTGTTGCCGGGTCACAGGGAAAATCGTCTACGGGCAATTCTCGTTCCGATCAATATAAGACATATGGCTTTTCCGTTCGTTGCGCAAAAAACAAATGAAAAATAAAAGTAAGAGAACTCTTTAATCACAACATGTCAAAGGGCTTGAAATATGTCTAAAAACAACTATAAAAAGAGAATCGGTGAATTTAACTACAAGATCGAATCTTTAGAACCCCGGTTCATGATGGATTTTGCGGTATAAATTCCATATTCCATATTTCACATTGCTTGGTTTGTGGGTGGTGAAAATTTTTACAGGAGATAAAGGTATGAAGTGTGTCAAGGGTCTTGGTTTCTTGTGGGTGGCGGTGCTCGCGGCATTCTTTGCCCTTTCCGCCTGTGACGATTCTTCGTCGGCTAGTTCCGACGAAACCGGTACTTCCAGTTCATCGGTAGAGTCTTCTGATTCGAGTGTCACCCTGAGCGGAGCGTCAGCGGAGTCGAATGGGTCCAGTGACTCCAAGAACGCCGACAAGGACAAGGTAAATTGTTCAGCTCTTTTGGAAGAAACTGGTTGGAGTTGGGATGTGCCGAAAGAATGCCGCTTCAATCCCAATATTGACTATGGTTTCTTGAGCGACAGTCGCGATGGTCAAGTCTATAGGACGGTGAAAATTGGTGACCAAGTATGGATGGCGGAAAACTTGAACTTTGACCCTGGTCAGGGTGGTTCGGATGAAAATAAATATGATTGGTCTTGGTGCTACAACAATGAGCCGAAAAATTGCGATGTGGCTGGTCGTCTTTACACCTGGGCTGCGGCTATTGATTCGGTGAAACTCGCTAATGATATAGAAAAACCATGTGTTTGTGGTTTTTACAAAGAGTGCACTAACATTGAACCTATCCAAGGTATTTGTCCTAAAGGTTGGCATTTGCCAAGCAGGAGCGAGTGGGACACTTTGTTTACGACTGTTCACGGTTGGTCCACTGCTGCCGCCAAACTCAAGGCCCAGAGTGGTTGGAATGGTAATGGAAACGGCGATGACTCATTCGGATTTACCGCTATTCCTTCTGGCATCCGTACATTCTCTCAGAGATTTGACCAGGTTGGTCACTATGCATATTTTTGGAGTTCTACTGATGCCGGCGGCGCTTACTACGGTAACAGTGCATTTGGTATATACCTGATCGATTATGACAGATCAAGGTACGAAAAGCGATTCGGCAAGGATGGCGGGTACTCCATCCGTTGCGTTAAGGACTCTGACTAACCCGCCGATAAACAATCATCCCACACCACACACTACACACTCCACACTGAAATCGCGTTAGGGGGCGTCGCACCGCCACGTGGTGGCGAGACTTGCCGTGGACCCTATCGCTTCGCTCCAGGGTGACAGAGCGGCAAGGCTCGATGAGCCGACCCCGGATCAGGTCCGGGGTGACGAGAGGCGAGCAGCACCCGCCCCGGCCCCCCTTCGGCAGGCTCAGGGACCTGGCCGGGGAACGCCCAGGTCATTTCGGATTTAGAGAAAAGACTGCTTGTAATCGGTTGGCATCACAAAAAAAGACGGGTGATTGTTCATCACTCGTCTTTAAGTTTTAAAAGGAGATCCCCGCCTTCGCGGGGATGACATCCTTGCGGCTTACAGGCTGATCAACCCTTCGGTATCCTTAGACATGGCATCATAGAATGCGTAGCGGGCGTCCACTTCCTTCTGGAGGTCGTCGGCGAGCTTCTTGGCCACTTCCGGATTGTTACGGGTGAGCTGCTTGTAGCGGTTTTCGGTGTAGATGTATTCTGCAACCGGGATCGTCGGCTTCTTGGAGTCGAGGATAAGCGGGGCCTTTCCTTCGGCGGCGAGAGCCGGGTTGTAGCGGAGCAGAGTCCAGTAACCGGAATCCACGGCCATCTTCTGGTGCTGAAGCTGGCTGTTGAGATCGAAACCATGGTTGATGCAGGGGCAGTAGCAGATGATTAGGGACGGACCATTGTGTGCTTCTGCTTCCTGGAGAACCTTCAGGGCCTGAGCGTCGTTTGCACCGAGGGCGATACGGCCCACGTAAACGTTCTTGTAGCTCATGGCGATAAGGCCGAGGTCCTTCTTGCCGGCGCGCTTACCGGCGGCAGCGAAGAGGGCGACGGCGCCACGGTTCGTGGCCTTGGAAGCCTGTCCACCGGTGTTGGAGTACACTTCGGTATCGAGGACGCAGATGTTCACGTTTTCACCAGTTGCCATCACGTGGTCGAGACCACCGTAACCGATGTCGTATGCCCAACCGTCACCACCGAAGATCCACACGGACTTCTTCACGAGGTAGTCGGCGAATTCGTCGCGGAGGCTTACAGAAGCTTCGTCGGTTGCACCGGCGAGAGCAGCCTTAAGGGCGGCGACGTTTTCACGCTGGGCCTTGATGCCGGCTTCGTCGGACTGATCCTGGGTCGTGAGCTTTTCCTTGAGTTCGGCAGGAACGTTCACGGCTTCGAGAAGGCTGAGAGCCTGCTTGGCATGCTTCGTGATAGCGAGGCGCATACCGAGACCGAATTCGGCGTTGTCTTCGAAGAGGCTGTTGGCCCATGCCGGACCGCGGCCTTCCTTGTTCTTTGCCCACGGAGTGGTCGGCAGGTTACCGCCGTAAATGGAGGAGCAACCCGTAGCGTTGGCGACAACCATGCGGTCACCGAACAGCTGGCTGACGAGACGCACGTAAGCGGTTTCGCCGCAGCCTGCGCAGGAGCCGGAGAATTCGAACAGCGGTTCGAGGAGCATGGCCTGCTTGACGAGGTTCTTGTTGACCTTGGTGCGGTCGAATTCCGGGAGATCGACGAAGAAGTCCCAGCACTTGCCTTCCTGGACCTTGATGGGTTCCTGCGGCACCATGTTGATGGCCTTCTTGGTTTCGTCGGCCTTGTCCTTACCGATACAGGCCTGCGTACAAACGCCGCAACCCGTACAGTCGTAGCTGGACACGGAAATGGCGAACACCGGCTTTTCGGAACCTTCGAGCTTGAAGCCCTTGGCCGGGGTGTACTTGAAGCCTTCCGGAGCGTTCTTCACGGCAGCTTCGTCCACAACCTTCACGCGGATGGCTGCATGCGGGCAGACCATGGCGCACTTGCCGCACTGCACGCAAGCGTCCGGATTCCAGGACGGGATGTTGAGGGCGAGGTCGCGCTTTTCGTACTTGGTGGTAGCGGTCGGGAACACGCCGTCGCAAGGCATCTTGGAGACGGGGAGGAGTTCGCCGTTGCCCTTGATGATTTCTGCGGTGACTTCGTTCACGAACTTCGGAGCGTTGCCGTGGATCGGAGCGCGGAATTCCTTGGTGCTGGTGACAGTAGCAGGAACCTTGACTTCGAACAGGTTAGCAAGAGAGGCGTCGATAGCGTCCCAGTTCTTCTGGACCACTTCCATACCCTTCTTGGCGTAGGTCTTTTCGGCGTACTTCTTGATGTACTTGATGGCGGTTTCGGCATCGAGCACGTTACCGAGCTTAGAGAAGAAGCAGGTCTGCATCACGGTGTTGATGCGGCGGCCCATGCCGGTCTTTGCGGCAACGGCGTAGGCGTCGATTACATACACCTTGAGGTGCTTCTTGATGATTTCTTCCTGCACCGGACGCGGGAAGGTATCCCACACGGTGTCGGCGGAGTGCGGAGTATTCACGAGGAAGGTTGCGCCATCCTTCGCGTACTTCAGCATGTTCACGGATTCCAGGTGCGGAGTGTGGTGGCATGCCACGAAGTCGGCTTCGTTTTCGCCAATCAGGTACGGGGCGTCGATGATGCTCTTACCGAAGCGGAGGTGAGAGGTGGTCATGGAGCCGGACTTCTTGGAGTCGTAAACGAAGTAGCCCTGTGCGTAGTTGTCGGTTTCGTTACCGATAATCTTGATGGAGTTCTTGTTGGCACCCACGGTACCGTCGGAACCCAGACCGAAGAACATGGCCTGGAAGAAGTCGCTTTCCAGCTTGAAGTTCGGGTCGATGGTGAGGCTCGTGTGGCACACGTCGTCGTTGATACCGACGGTGAAACGTGCCTTCGGGTCGGCCTTGGCGAGCTCGTCGTAAATGGCCTTGACCATGGCCGGGGTGAATTCCTTGGAAGAGAGACCGTAGCGGCCGCCGATCATCTTCGGCATTGCCATCTTGCCAGCCATCACGGCTTCGCTGATTGCGGTCAGGGCGTCCTGGAAGAGCGGTTCGCCAGCGGAACCCGGTTCCTTGCAGCGGTCGAGGACGGCAATCTTCTTGACGGTCTTCGGGAGGGCTGCAACCACGGCTTCCATCGGGAACGGACGGTACAGGCGGATGTTCACGAGACCGACCTTTTCGCCCTTGGAATTGAGGTACTTGACGGTGTCACCGATGGTGCAAGTCGAAGAACCCATGGAAATGATCACGCGGTCGGCGTCGGGTGCACCGACGTAGTCCACGATGTGGTACTGGCGGCCAGTGTAGCTTGCGACCTTGTCCATGTACTTCTGGACAATTTCTGGAACCTTGGCGTAGAACGGGTTCACCGTTTCGCGGCCCTGGAAGTAGACGTCCGGGTTCTGGGCGGTACCGCGCATGGTCGGGCGGTCCGGAGTGAGGCAGCGTTCACGGCAAGCCTTCACGTACTTTTCGTCGATGACGTTACGGATAACGCCGTCTTCGAGAGCTTCGATCTTCATCACTTCGTGAGAGGTACGGAAACCGTCGAAGAAGTGCATAAACGGAACGCGGCTTTCGAGAGTGGAAGCGTGGGCCACGAGAGCGAGGTCCTGGCATTCCTGCACGCAAGAGGAGGCGAGCATGGCAAAGCCGGTCTGGCGGCAAGCCATCACGTCGGAGTGGTCACCGAAAATAGAAAGGCCCTGCATGGCAAGGGCACGGGCAGTCACATGGAAGACCGTGGGGGTCAGTTCGCCCGCAATCTTGTACATGTTCGGGATCATCAAGAGAAGACCCTGGGATGCGGTGAAGGTCGTGGTCAAAGCACCGGCCTGCAAAGCACCGTGAACGGTACCGGCAGCGCCACCTTCGGACTGCATTTCAAACACGCGGGGAACCTGTCCCCAAATATTCTTCTTGCCTGCAGCACTCCAGTTGTCGGCGTGCTCAGCCATAGGACTAGACGGTGTAATCGGGTAGATAGCCGCAACTTCGCTAACAGCAAACGCTACGCTAGCGGTGGCTTCGTTACCATCACACGCAATCATCTTTTTTGCCATGTGTGTCTCCAATTTTTAGGTTTTTTCGAAAAAATCTGATTTAAGTGCACTTTCGGCCCATTTGGAGCCAAAAGCGAAAAATCCAAGATGAAAAATATAAAGATTAAGGGGAATTGAACAAGGAATTTTTGAAAAATTGCGTAAATCTAGGGGGTGTTTTAAATTCTATATTAAGGCCGATGAACTACTTAGCCCTTGATTATGGTGAACACCGCGTCGGTGTCGCATTTGCCGATTCCGAGTTCCGCATGGCTTTTTCGCGAGAAACGATTGACCAGAAGACGACAAACCTGTTTGTTCGCCTAGACGAGTTGGTGAAAATCAACAAGGTCGACGCTTTTGTGGTGGGAATGCCGTATCACCCCGATGGCCGTAAAGACGGCAAGAACGTGGTGGTGGAAAAGTTCATCGAAGACTTGAAAACGCGTTTTCCGGGCATGCCCGTGTACACGCAGGACGAATCGTATTCCAGCGTGCAGGCGCAGGAACGCACCTCTTACTTTAGCAAGAAGAAAAAGCAAAAAAATAAGGCGGTCATCGATCAACTCGCTGCCGCCATTATATTGCAGAGGTGGTTAGACGAGCAGGCATAAACTGCCTACTGCCTACTGTCTACTTCCTACTTCCTACTTCCTACTCTCTATATTTCTTAATAATCACGACTCCGTTGTGACCGCCGAAGCCGAGAGAGGCGGAGGCGGCGACGTCGATGTTCCCTTCGACACCCTTGTTCGGGACGTAATCCAGGTCGCATTCCGGATCCGGAGTCTCGTAGTTGATTGTGGCGGGGTAGAACGAGTCGCGAATCGCAAGAGTCGAGACGATAGCTTCGCACACGCCGGCGGCACCCACGCAGTGACCCGTCATGCTCTTGGTGCTAGACACCTTGATCTTGTAGGCATGTTCGCCGAGGGCGACCTTGAGCATTGCGGTTTCGGTCGCATCGTTCAGGTGCGTCGAGGTACCGTGAGCGTTGTAGTAGTCAATGTCCGTCGGGGCTATGCCTGCGTCCTTGATGGCGCGGGTGAGAGCCTTCGCGCAGGTTTCTCCACCCGGGCGCGGGCTCGTGATGTGGTAGGCGTCTGCAGAAGCACCGTAGCCAGCGAGTTCGGCGTAAATCTTAGCGCCGCGGGCCTTGGCGTGTTCCAATTCTTCGAGAATCAGCACGGCACCGCCTTCACCCATCACGAATCCGGAGCGGTTCAGGTCGAACGGGCGAGAAGCCTTTTCAGGGCAGTCGTTGAATTTGTCGGTCAGGGCGTGCATGCCGGCGAAGCTCTTGATGCTGTAATCAGTAATGCCGCTTTCGGAACCGCCGGCAAGGCAGATGTCCAGGCGACCCGAGCGGATGGCGTCGAGGGCGACACCGATGGCGTCGGTGCCCGAGGCGCAGGCGGTGCAGACCGTGTGGGCCTGACCCGTGATGCCGAGCGCGATAGAGACGTTTGCGCCTGCTTCGTTCGGGATCAGCTGGGGCATGGCGAGCGGCGAAACCTTGCGCTTGCCGCCGTTCATGTACTGCGTATAGGTTGAATCGACGATGTCGAGGCCGCCGAGACCGGTACCTGCCACGATACCCGTGGTATCCTGGGCGAGGTCTTCAGGCGTAAGGCTAGCGTCTGCAACTGCTTCCTTGGAGGCGGCGAGCAGAAACTGCGTGAAGCGTGCCATGCGGCGGGCTTCCTTCGGGTCAATATCGTGTTCTTCGGGCTTAAAATCCTTGACTTCGGCAGCAATCTTTACCGGGCAATTGCTTGCGTCAAAAAGGGTGATGGGGCCGACACCGCATTTGCCTGCGCGAATAGCCGCCCAAAAATCGTTAATGTTCTTGCCAACGGGAGTCACGGCTCCCATACCAGTAATTACTACGCGTCTTTTAGTCATGACGGTGAATATAGAAAATATTCGTTGCCACTCCAAAGATGATTTCCCGTTTTTTATCTATACTTACAAGTAAGATTTATGTGAGGTTAAGAGATGTCGAGAATAAAGACGTTATTTGGTATTTTGATGCTGCTTGCTGTACTTGTGGAAGCCGCAGGAACGATTACCCCCAAAACACCTGTCACGCTCAATGGGTGCTACCATATTACGAGCAAGGAAGAACTTTACGGCTTTGCGGCTATCGTAAATGGTTCTGAAAATGTGGCGCCGAAGCAGGCGGTGTGCGCAAGGCTCAATAATGACATTGAAGTGAATAAAGATGTCTTGACATCCGAAGGTGATCTTAATGTAGCGGATACTTCGGAATTTGTCCCGTGGACGCCTATCATGAATTTCCAAGGAACCTTCAATGGACAGGGATTTACGATATCGGGTCTTTACTACAATGACTCCACTAGAGTCAATGTCGGTTTTTTCAGCAACATTGTTTCTGAAACAAATGACAGAGATGTTTCTGTCAAGAATTTGGGCGTTTTTAATTCTTACTTAAAAGGCGGCAATTCTGTTGGTGCCATTGTCGGTAATGTGAGTGCTTCTGAAAGCGCCCCGGTAGTTATTTACAATGTTCGCAATCATTCTCGAATCGAGGCAAAAGGGACTGTTGCGGGGGGAATCGCCGCTCTTGCAGTTGGGAATGTTCAAATTGGAAATAGCGTCAATACGGGATATGTCGCAGCAAAGCATGTTGTGGGTGGAATTGTTGGGCTCTTGTCTGGAACTTCGGCAACGATAACCAACGCCTTTAGTGTGGGTGTGGTGGAAGCCTTCAATGAACTTGAAGACAAGTCGATTGCAGGGGGAATCGTTGGCCAGGCGGGCGGCGAATTTGAACTGAAAAATGTCTATAACCAGGGGTATGTCGTTGGTTCCAACGTTATGGGGGGAATCGCGGGATCCTTGAGCGGAAGTTCCGTGTTGCTGGTGAACGCTTATAATGCGGGAATCATTTCGCCGTTAATAGAAGAATACGAAAATGTCGGCTCGATTTTAGGACTTTATGCGGGCAAGGACAAGGCTGAAAATTTCACCTATGCCAACGTCTATTATCAGAAAGATGGAATTAGTGACATTCACGGGATCGAGGTTCCTGAAAAAATGATGACCGATGGAACGGTTGCCTACCTGTTGCATAATTACTATTACGAAGGGTTGGACGCCTCCATTTGGGGACAGGTTATTGGAGAAGATCCTGCGCCCGATTTTTCTGGAAGCATAACGGGGGATTTGCCCCTGGTTTTTGAAAAAATGACCTTGCATACCTACGAGGGGGATGCCTCGGTCCTGCCGGAAAAATATGTTCCCGGTTACAGATATGACCTTCCCTCTGTCTCCCGTGAAGGCTATGAGTTTTCTGGCTGGTATGATAATGCCGAATTAAAAGGATATCCAACGAAATTTATTTCGGCCATTATCAGTGAGGAGCAGGAGTTTTGGGCGAAATACACTCCGGTTTATAAAATATCGTACGTGACCGGTAGCGGAACGGTCACCTTTGACGAGGAAGTCTTGTCTTATGTGGAGGGTGTAGGGGTCGTGTTGCCTAAAAATGTGACTTGCACCGGAGCCATTTTTAGAGGTTGGTACAAAGACAAGAACTTTAAAGGGGATCGCCTGTATGAAATTGGCTCCGAAGAATCAGGGGATGTGGTTCTGTATGCAAAATGGCTCGAGAAAAAAGAACCGTCAAAAGACGACGACGGATGCTATGTCATTAAGGATGAATCTGACCTGTATGGCTTTGCAGCGATTGTGAACGGTGCAGACGGCTTTTCGAAGAACACGTCTCCCTGCGCCTACTTGGATAATGATATCGTGGTGAACAAGAATGTGCTGAAGAGTGATGGCTCGCTCAATGTCGCTGATTCTGCGGGCTTTGCACACTGGGTTCCCATCAATGGGTTCAACGGCGTGTTTGACGGAAGAGGACATTCGGTATCGGGTCTTTATGTAAAGTGCGATTCGGTGCGGGAATCCTATGATGGGTATCGCGGTTACGGCTTTTTCGGGTCGCTTGGTATTGTTGGTTCGAACAAAAACTCTATTGTTGTCAAGAATATCGGTATCGATGCTTCGTACTTTGAGGTCAAGGGTGACTTTGAAAAGGTGGGGGCTTTGGTCGGTGTTGTCAATGGAAATGCTCGGACGGCGTATTCGAATATTGAAATCTCGAATTGTTATAATACATCAACGGTCAATGCGGTTAGCTATCCGGGTGGAATAGTAGGTGTCATTAATTCTTACAGCAATACGATTATTGAAAATTGCTACAATACCGGTTCAATTGAAGGCAAACATAACAATGCCGGCGGTTTAGTCGGTTCTATCAAGTATGACGCTAAGGTGAATATTGCGAATTGTTACAATGTGGGACGTGTCGTGTCTTACGGCACGCAACAGGACAATGATGCCTTGGTGGGAGAGGTGAAGTCGGTTGTTGATGTGGCGAATTGCTATTACTTGAAAGTTTCCGGCGTTAAAGCATCTTATGGAAAGTCGACCGAAATGACTCAGTTTGAAAATGGGGATGTGGCATACGCCTTACATAATGGGGAGAATGGCTCTATATGGGGGCAAGATGTGGGCGTTGATCCGTTGCCGAATTTCAGCGGAAAACTCAAGAATTACTCCTCTGAAGAATCTTCTTCAAGTGTGGTTTCATCGAGTTCAAGCAGTGCTGTAAAATCTTCTTCGAGCGAGGCGAAGTCTAGTTCGAGTGAAGCAAAATCTAGCTCAAGTACAGAAGCAAAATCCTCCTCTAGCGAAGTCAAGTCTAGCTCCAGCAACGCTGTAAAATCCTCTTCGAGCCAGTTGGAAATCTACTGTAATGGCAAGAAATGCAGCGAGGTGGTGCTTGATACTTGGGAAGCTCCGCGTTTCCAGGTGATGGTTTCTGGTAGAACGGTGCTGGTGACGGGTGCGCGTAGCGGTAGTCCGTATGCCGTGCTAGATGTACAAGGTCAGGTGCTGGCCACAGGCCGTGTAGACGGCAGTAATCTTTCGATTGTATTGCCGCATTCGGGAAATTTCCTGGTGCGTGTTGATAGGCAAATCCGACGAATCTCGGTTAAGTAACAACTTGCTTAAAATGCAAAAGCCCGCCTCGAAAGGCGGGCTTTTTCGCAGATTCTTTATCTTACTTCTCTGAATTTTCGGAGGAGGCGCTTTCGGCTTCCTTCGCTGCGTCATTTGCTGCGGCGTTAGCTGCGTTAGCGTCTTCCTTATCCTTGTCGCGGATAGAGGCGCGGCGGATTTTTCCGCTGATGGTCTTCGGCAATTCAGACACAAAGTCGATGATACGCGGACTCTTGTAAGAGGCGGCCACGTTCTTTGCGAACAGCTGGATTTCCTTGGCCAAGTCCTTCGAGGCTTCATAGCCCTTCTGGAGTACGACGGTTGCCTTCACGGCCTGGCCGCGGGACTTGTCTTCGACACCAGTCACAGCAACTTCCAAGACGGCGGGGTGCTTGTGGAGCACTTCTTCGACTTCGAAGGGGCTGATGCGGTAGCCGGAACTCTTTATCAGGTCGTCAGTACGGCCCACGAACCAGAAGAATCCGTCCTTGTCGCGAGTAGCGGTGTCGCCAGTGTGGTAGACGCCGCCCTCGAATACTTTTTCGGTGCGTTCTTCATCGCGGTAGTAGCCGCCGAACATGCCGAAGGGCTTGCCTTCGTCAATCTTGATGATGATTTCGCCGACTTCATCGGGGCCGCAGCTGTTGCCGTCGGCATCCACGATATCCATGCGGTAGCCGGGGGAGGGCTTGCCCATAGAACCGGGGCGCGGTTCCATCCATTCGAAGTTGCCCGTCGTAAGCGTCAGTTCTGTCTGGCCGTAACCTTCGTGCAGACGGAGTCCCGTCTTTTCGAAGAACTTCTTGTAAATGTCGAGGTTCAACGCCTCGCCTGCGGTGGTGCAGTACTTGAGGCTGGAAAGGTCGTACTTTTCGACGCCATGCTGCAAGATGTAGCGGTAAACGGTCGGTGGCGCACAGAAGGTGGTCACCTTGTATTCCTGCATCTTTTCGAGCAGCTTGCCCGGAATGAACACGTTCATGTCGTAGGTGAATACGGCAGAACCTGCAATCCACTGGCCATAAATTTTCCCCCAGAGCGCCTTGGCCCAGCCGGTTTCGGCAACGGTCAGGTGGCGGCCTCCGTCAATCACGTTCTGCCAGTACTTGGCGGTCACGATGTGGCCAAGCGGGTAGCTGAAGGTGTGGGCGACCATTTTCGGGTTGCTGCTTGTGCCGCTGGTAAAGTAGACGATCATGATGTCGTCGTTGTGCGTGGCGGCATCGCCTGTGGGGCGCGGGAAACTTGGCGGGCAGATTTCGTAGTCGTCGTAGAAGTTGATCCAGTTCTGACGGGACTGCCCGATGGTCACGAGGGTTTCGACAATGTGCGTGTGTTCGCAGGCGGTGTCGATTTCCTTTTGGAGCGCCGGATCGTCGTAAGAGACGACCATCTTGATGTCGGCGGCCTTAAAGCGGTATTCCAGGTCTTCGGCGGCGAGCATGTTGGTTGCCGGAATGGCAATGGCTCCGATACGGTGGAGCGCCAAGAGGAAGAACCAGAATTCGTAGCGGCGGCGCAGAATCAGCATCACGCGGTCGCCTTTCTTGATTCCCTTTTCTACCAAAAAGTTCGCGGTGCGCTGCGAGGCAATCGAAAGGTCCTTGAAGGTAAAAATATGGCTTTCGTCGTTGTCGTCGCACCAGACTAATGCTTCGCGCTTGGGTTCGGTCTTCGCGTATTCGTCGACCACGTCGTAGGCGAAGTTAAAGTCTTCGGGAATATTGAGCTTAAAGTTTTCGTAGAGGTCCTCGTAAGAGGAATACTCGGTTCGTGCTAGGAATCTATTGAGTATCATTTGTGTCTCTCCGGTCTCTTATAGATCCTGGTACATGATCTTTTCGCGGTGGTTCGAGGCAAATTTTACGAGCGAGAGAAGATTTTGTTCGCCCATGGCCTTCATGTCACCGGCGTGAATCACCAGGCGGGGGGTTCCGCGGTAGAGGAGTAGTGCAATGCGAGAAAAAACCTGCATGGCACCGAGGAGTGCCTGCGGGAAAATAGAGAAGGTCAAAATCTGCGAGAACGACGGCTTGACTTTTTTACCGACCTTGCGGTAAATGTAGAGCATGTCTTCGTAGAAGTTGAATTCTTCGAGCACCTGTTTTTTGAGGTGCTTGTTGTCGAGCCAGACTGGCGCGATAAATCCGGAGGGGCGGCCAAAACCGTGGGCCTTCCAGAGGGCGATGCTACGGTTTAAAAGCATCTGGGAAACTTTCTTGTTCAGGCCCGCAAATTCGGCACCATTGTGCGAAATGGCGAGAGCGAGTTTACCGATGGGGTTACGCTTGATGAACAGGTCTGCATTATGGCGCACGCCGTGGAGCAAGATTTCGTAACCTTCTTGCACGAATTTTCCGATTTCTTCACGGAAGGCGTCGGCTTCGGATTCAGGGACGCCCCCGATAGAGGGAACGACGGCAATCGAGATAGGCGAACCTGCGGCGGCGGCAATCTTTCGGATTTCTTCGGCAGATTTCTTGCAGTTCTTCACGTTAAAATTATGATAGCACAGCAGGTACTTCTTCTTTTTATGAAGAATAGCTTCGGCGGCGCGGATGTCGGCAATGTCCTTGTTGATTTCCATAAGGGTAACCTGTTTTGTTTTTTACGCCATATATATAGAAAATGTGGCTAGAATAGACTAGTTTGGACCGCTTCGGTTTGGTTGAGCGGTTGCGAATTTGGGGTATTTTCGGCGATTTGGGCAAGGAGCCAAGCTTCGTCGTGTACAGGAATCCCGAGTTCATTCGCCTTGGTGAGCTTACTTCCGGCGGCCTCGCCGGCCAAAACCCAGCTGGTTTTCTTGCTAACAGAACCGCTGACTTTACCGCCATTTTCTTCGATGAGCTTGCGGGCTTCATCACGGTCCATGGTCGGGAGCGTGCCGGTAATGACGGCGGTTTGACCTTGGAACAAGGTCTTTACGACGCCCTTGAATTCGGTGGGGCAGCCCAGCGCAATAAGTTCGTCAATTTCCTGCGTGTAGCGTTCCGTGTGGAAGAAGTCGTAGACGGACTTTCCGATGCGTTCGCCGACGTCGTTTACGTTCTGTAGGTCTTCGACGGTGGCGGTACGGATCGCTTCGAGAGTGCGGAAATGCTTAGCGAGGTTTCGGGCACTGGTGCGGCCCACGAACCGGATGCCGAGACCGTGCAACAGGTTTTCGAGGCTACGCTCCTTGGAGGCGGCAATAGCGTCGTAGACGTTTTTGGCGCTTTTCTTGGCCATGCGTTCCTGCGATTCCAGGTCTTCGAGCGTGAGGCGGTACAGGTCGGGTATGCGCTTGATTTTTCCTGTGGAAATCAGGCTTGCGATGAGAGCGGGGCCGAGGTTTTCGATATTCATGGCCTCGCGGCTCACGAAATGTTCGAACAGGCATTGTACCTGCGCTGCACAGTGCATGTTTTCGCAGCGGAGAATGACTTCGTCGTCGATGTGGGTGAGCGGTTCGCCGCAAACTGGGCATTTGTCGGGAGCGGTCACAGGGACGGCCCCCGCCGGGCGGAGTTCTTTTTTGACATCGGTGATTTTCGGGATGATTTCGCCGCCCTTCTCGACGCCGACGGTGTCGCCGAAGTGGAGGTCCAGTCGGGCGACTTCGTCAAAGTTGTGGAGGGTGGCGCGCTTGACGGTGGTGCCTGCGAGGCGCACGGGGGCAAGGTTCGCGACCGGCGTCACGGCCCCGGTGCGGCCCACCTGAAATTCTACGGAAAGGAGCGGGGTGTAGGCGCGCTCGGCCTTGAACTTGTAGGCGATGGCCCAGCGCGGGCTCTTGCTCGTGGTGCCGAGGGCGCGTTGCATAGCAAGGTCGTTCAGTTTCACGACCATGCCGTCGATTTCGAAGGGGAGGCTGTCGCGGCTCGCGCCAATCTGCTCCGAAATCTTCATGATTTCGTCGGTATTGTCTGCAGTCCAGTAGTCGTTCGTGTGGAACCCGAGCTTCTTGAGCTGCTGCAGGTTCTCTTCGTGCGTCTTGTTGTCGCTCTGCGGAATGTGGTAGGCAAAGAAACGCATCGGGCGCGTCTTGCATTCGGCCACGCTCTTGAGCTTGAGCGAACCCGAGACCGTATTGCGCGGGTTCTGGAAAATTTTCTTGCCTTCCAAGATGAACTGCTCGTTCAGGCGTTCGAAGGCCTCGCGTTCCATGTAGACTTCGCCGCGGACTTCAAAAGTGCCCTGCGGAATTTCGCTGGGGTCGATTTTTAGCTTCTTTGCGTCCAAGGTTTCGGGAATGTCTGCAATCGTGAGCGCGTTCAATGTCACGTCATCGCCCTGGGCTCCATCGCCGCGGGTGGCCGCCTGCTTCAAGCGTCCATTCTCGTACACAATCGAAAGACTTACGCCGTCAATTTTCCGCTCGCAGATCCAAGTATGAGGTGTGAGGTCGCGACCTTCGGTCGCTTTGAGGTTTGAGGTCTGTGTCTCGTCTAATGCAGCGATTCCTTCTTCGGCAGCCTTCACGAACTCCGCCATTTCTTCGGCGCTGTACACGTTAGCGATGCTGAGCATGGGCACGGCGTGTGCGACCTTTGCAAAATCGTTGGTCAAGTCACTGCCGACCCGCTGCGTGAGCGATGCATTGCCGCGAAGTTCCGGATACTTCGCTTCGAGCGCTTCCATCTCCTTGAGGCCAAAGTCGAAATCCTGGTCGCTCATGGGGGAGACGCCTTCTTTGTAGTAAAGGCGGCTTGCTTCTTCTAGCTGTTTCTTTAGCTCAAAATACCGGGTGCGGTCAATGTCTTTCTGATCCATAAAATGCAATATAGAAAGAGGTGCTGTACTACGATTCTTTTTTACTCAAACCTCATACCTCAAAGGGCGCTTTGCGCCCGTCCTCGTACCTATATAAACATTTTAATTCCAATCGCAATCAGGATAATCCCTGCGATGATTTCAGGAATCTTTGTTTTGAAACGTTTGGCGGCGTGACGGCCGATTTCGTAGCCGATAACGCCCATGATAAAGCTTGCAAGCGCAATGGCGCTGGTGGCAAGAACCATGTTCGCGTTCAGGAATGCAAACGAAATTCCGACAGCGAATGCGTCAATACTTGTCGCGACCGAAAGCAGCAAAATGTTTGCAATCGTCAAGTTTTTCGCGGCAATCTGTTCGCCTTCTTCTTCGCCCGCATCACCACGGACGGCTCCCCAAATCATGCGCCCGCCCAGAATGCAGAGGATGGTGCAGGCGATAGGAGTGCCCACGGAATTGATCCAGCGCTCGGCAAAACTCCCGAGAAAGTACCCGAGCAGCGTCATGCCGCCCTGGAAAACGCCGAAGCTTACCGCCTGGAGCATGGCGCGGCTGTACTTGATTCCTTTCTTTGAAAGTCCCGTGGCAATTGCGACGGCAAAGCAGTCCATCGCCTCAACAATCGCGATAATAATAATTTCGATAATGCCCATAACTACTTCGTAAACTTGTAGCGACCCAGCAAATCGAAGTACCTAGCCTTCGGCGAAATCTTTACCGCCGGACGCTGTTTGTGGATAGCGGTGGCGTTGTTTGGATCAACGAAAAAGAGTTCTTGAACGACTATATCGTTTTTAAAGACCTTTACAGAAAATCCCTTTTCATTCTTATTATAGACCATTACATGGTCTAAAGAGTCGTTACTATATTCATAGCATTTTAGGTCATCAGCAGGATCTTCTATAATGTAGGCATATTCTATTTCTCGATCTGCTTCGGAACTGTAGTTATCTATGTAGATATAAATAAGGGAATCATTTCTAGAAAGATATTCGTAATAGTAATCGAAGGTTGAATCCATGCAGGAGGAGAAGAATTCTGTTTCTTTATAAAACATAGCTTGGTCAAGTTTGCCATTGATATAGTGCTTTCGAACCCAAAAAGTGGTGTCTCCAACAGTTGAATCAGAAATTAGCCCTTCCAAGCCTTTTTTAGAAAGGACACTTTCATCTTTGGATACATGGATGTAATCAACATCAAGATAGATATTTACAATTTCCCCGACATAGCCGTTGATTATTTTTTCAAGGTAGCCATTGTTGTAAGAAAGTTTGACATATCGTTCTTCTCTTATAGAGTCCAAAGATCTATTCAAGTATGCAGAATATACAGAATCAAGGTATGGAGTATTTTGTGGGGTTGACAAAAAATGTGTTTGGGCATTGAACCACGCTTCGGTGCACGTATTCGCTGCGGCAAAACCCGCCAAAAGCATTAGGCAGAATAAGAAATTTTTCATTTGTGTCTCCTAAACCTAAAAATAGGAATATATTTGAAAAAAAATGTTTATATTTAAGACGAATCTTGTATTCAAAAGGATGGTGTTTTGAAACTGCGGGTGGTAGTCTTCGTTTTTGTGGCGGTATGTGCTTTATTTGCGGTGGAGGCTTTTGTGCTTCCGCCGGTTACGCCCGAACTCAAAACACAAGCTCACGAATATTTTGAAAACGAATGTCGCGGTTGCCACCGCTGGGCTCGCAAGTTTGCGGCACCCCCGATGCGCGACAATGTGGCAAATTATGCCGAAAATCCGGAAGGCATGGTGCGTTACCTGATGCACCCGACTCCGCAGCACCCCGAAGAATGGCCCGCCATGGAAATCACTCCGCTTACCGAAGAGCAGGCGAAAATGATGACGGCGTGGCTCTTGTACATTCTCAAGAATCCCGATGATCCAGGAAGGCCGAAGTAGGTGTGAGCGATGAGGTTGCTACGCTCTGAGCTATGAGAAGAGAAAAGGGAAAAAATACAAGAATATTTAAATGGTCGGCGATTTGTTTTGCCGTCGTGTTCTCTTTTTTCTTGGCGGATTTCTTAATGGGGGAGCCGCGCGTTCCTGAACGTGCCGTGGGCTCGATTCCTTTTGACCATGCGTTGCACGGCGATTCAATCGGCTTGGACTGTGCCGCCTGTCATACGGGCTCGCGCGCCTCGGCGAATGCTTTTATGCCCTCGAAGGCAGACTGCATGGACTGCCACAGGCTCCCGCTGACCGAAAATCCGGGAATCGAGACGCTGGATTCCGTACTTGCAAAAGCCGATGACCGCCCGTGGTCCCACAAGCGCCATTTGCCGGACCATGTGGTATTTCACCATGGTGTGCATGCTGCTGCTGGCGTCGCTTGCGCCGATTGTCACGGCAAGGGCTACATGCAGAACCGCTACGGCGCAGAATTGTTCAATATGCAAAGTTGCCTCAAGTGCCACAGGGGCGAAACTTTCAAAGAAAAAGGCTTTAAGCCGGCGGCCACGTACTGCGCCGCTTGCCATCGCTGATTCGTGAAGGTATCTTATGGGTATGGATCGTCGCGAATTCATCAAGAGTTGTTCTCTGGTAGCGGTAATGGGGCTGCTGTTTGGCTGCCGCAAGATTCCGCTCGAAGAACTCGCCGGCGATTTGCCTAGCCTCAAGCGTTTTGAAGACGAAGTCAAGCTTGCTCTGTCGCAGGCGAAAAAATCTCTCGACCTCGTGAAAATCCCGACTCCGGGGGCACTCAAGATTCCGGGGGCCTCGACCATCAACCGATTCGGTATGGCCATCGACCTGGATGCATGCGACGGTTGCGGCAAGTGCATTCTAGCCTGCAACCTTGAAAATAACGTGCCGCTGGTTCCCGACGAAGATGCTGCCCGCGGGCGTTTTATGCACTGGGTCGACATGCGCGGCAGCGCCCCCTTCATGTGTGCGCACTGTGGCAATGCCCCGTGCGAACGTGTATGCCCGACGGGGGCTGCGAATCACACGCCCGATGGCCTGAGCGCCATGATGTACAAGCGTTGTACGGGTAGCCGTTTCTGCGGCGCAAATTGCCCCGTTCAGGCTCGAAAGTTCAATTTTAACGACGCCCAGAAACTCGGACTTGCCCGACAGTTCAATCGTGAAGTTCCGCTCCGCGACAAGGGCGTCATGGAAAAATGCAGCCTTTGCCTGCACCGCCTGCAGAACGACCGCCTTAAATTCAAAACGTCGCTTACCGTTGGCGTCACCGCCGAAGAATGGCGAGGTCGCGGCGTCAAGACCGCTTGTGCCGAAGCCTGCCCCAAGAATGCTATCATCTTTGGCAACTGGCTCGATGAAAAGTCGCCGCTGGTAAAGCTGACCAAGGATCGTGTGCTGTATGCGCCCCGTGAACTGGCGAACCTTGATCCTTCCGTGGTATTTATACGGGGGAGGCGTTAATGTTTCGCTACCTGATGATTTTGGGACTGATGCTGTTTTTGCCGGGGCTTTACGCTCTGGGTTACTCAGTTTATCAGGGACCTTCGGCTTGGATGGTGGATTCCCGTACCTTCTGGGGAACGCCCATTAGCCTGTTTGTGTTCTGGATTGGCCTGGCTCATGCGGGTACGCTTCTGTCGGCGATTTTCCTTGCGCTCGATATCAAACTTGACCGCCGCACAGCCCTGATTGCAGAACTCTCGACACTGGTTTGCCTTGTATTTGCTGGAATTTTCCCGCTCATGCACTTGGGCGTCATCGACAACTTTTACATGGTGGCCCCCTTCCTCGATGCCCGCGGCAACTTCGCCAATGTGCGTTCGCCCCTAGTTTGGGACTTCTGCTGCATTGCGGTGTATGCGCTATTGTCGCTGCTGTTCTTTGGGGTGCATTTAAAGTCCCGCGAGAACCCGCTGCTGGAACGTTACCGCAAGCCGATGGCGTGGCTTTTGTTCCCGCTGGTGCTTTGGGTGCATACGGTGGTGAGCCTGGATTTTGCAACGACTTTTGTGCCGGAGTGGCGCGGCGCATTCTTCCCGGTCTACTTTATTGCTGGGGCAATCCTTTCGGGGCTTGCGCTCATGAACCTCCTGATTTGTGCTGAAGGCTACCGCGTGCGCCTCCTGGAACGCCTGCAGCTTATATGCACCTGGATTCTTTGCGCAATCTGGATCTGGGACTTGATGCTCAAGGGCTCCATTTGCACGTGGGCTCTAGTTTTCGCCGGAATTCTTCCTCAGTTCCGCATGGTTTCGATCATTCGCGAAAACAAGTGGGGTAGAATCGCTTTCTCCGTGAGCATTTTGATTGGCCTGTTCCTTGAAAGGGTTTACATCGTTTCGCCGGAATTTGGCCTTCAGGCATCTTCGCCCTTTAATTGGATTGACTGGGGGCTTGTAGCTTTCTCGGTGGGCGGCTTTGTGTTGCTTTTCTTTGGCATTCGCCGTTACCTGAATCGCAATATGGAAGGGGCCGGCTCCTATTTTGGCGAAGTCGACGGAACCGATTTGGCGGACGCCGAACAGCAGGAGCTTGAAAAAGAAAACTCTACAGGCTTGCGTGGCGTAGAAAAACTCAAAAAGGGCTTCTACATTCAGCCTTGGTCTTCGGAAGAATACCATGTGTTGCGTTTACCCTTGCTTGTGGGTTTTGCAGCAGCGATTCTTTTTGTGGTTTGGGCTTGGGGTCAAAGCGTTTTTGCTCAAGTAGAACTTTCCATTGCGAACGTGATTCCGCTATTGTATCCAATTATTGCGGCGGTGACAGCCATTACCCTGTGTATTCGTGCGTACCTCGTGGAAAAATCGTTCGCCATGACTCGCCGAGAAAAATCGCTGTGCGTGGTGTTGTTTGTGTTGCTGGCCGCCTGTTTGGGAGCTTTCTTTGCAGGAGGATCTTCTGAAAATTCAACGAAGACGCTAGATTCTCAGCCGATAGGTGTCGATGCTCCGGTTTCTTTGAATCAAGCCCGTTTGCTTTGGAATGCCCGCTGTGCCACATGCCACGGAGCCGATGGCCGTCTCAATGAAAAATTCGTGCGCGAATTTTACCCAGTGCCGCCAAAGCTGGATGCTCAACGTCTCGATAGCCTTGGAGCGGATTCCTTGGTCAAGGTGATTTTGAATGGTCGCAGCAATATGAATGCCTTTGCTGGCCGCTTGACTCCGAGTGAAGCTTTGGGCCTTGTGAATTATATGCGAACGCTTGCCGGAGAAGATGCTTCTGAATCGGTAAAGGAGGGCGAATAATGACTGCTTTAGCCAACTCGCTTTCTTGCCTGATTGCCCTCGGTTGCGCCTCGTTCTTGTGGCGCAAAGGGTCGTCACCGTACCGCAACGGCGCTCTTCTTGCCGGATTCCTGGTCCTGTTCAGCCTGTTCACTTATTTTGCGGGCGACATCTCCGTGGACCCGACGCTGGAGCATTACCCCTTCCGTATGTTGGCCTTATGCCTTTGCCTGTCGACGACATCGCTGCCTCTTTACCGTAGACGTTATTTGGTGCTGGCGCAATCACTCTGGTGCTGGATTGAACTCTTTGGCGGCATTGCCTTGTATTACCGCGGCATCGATATTGCCTGGACTCGCATTCTTGCGGTTTTGGGCATGACTCTTTGCAGTACATTCCTCTCGAAGATTTCAAAAGAGATGGAATTTTGCCTGATGGTCTTCTGGCTTGCTGTCTGGGTGTTCTTCTAAACCGAAATTTCTTTGAGATAATCCGCGGTTAGTTTCGAGAGCGATGTTGCTTTGTCACGCTTGAACTGACGGCGTTTTTTGCCTTTGTCGATTCCCAGGAATTTTAGCAACATGGTCGGGTGACGTAAGGTGAACCCCAGCAAGAAAGAGGCGGGGAGCGTCTTGTAATAGATTTCCCACAACGGTGCGACTGCGTTTTTATCGTTGAAATAAAGCCCGTTTACCAAACTTGCCGGATCGTTATCCAAAGTCGTCACCAGGTAAGGAACGCTGAACATCTTTCCGCCGGCATGAGCCATACGGAGGGCGTAATCCACCAATCTGAATTTTGGAGGCAATTCCAGGTCAAACAGGCCTGTGCGCTGGATAATCCGGCTTGAAAACACGGCTATCAAGGGGTTGGATGCCGACACGTATCGCATCTTCTCGTTTTCTGAAATCGGAACAAATCCCTTGGCCCCATGAAGCAACAATCCGCCGTAAAAATGCTCTTTGAAT
This sequence comes from Fibrobacter sp. UWT2, assembly GCF_900142545.1. Taxonomy (NCBI): domain Bacteria; kingdom Pseudomonadati; phylum Fibrobacterota; class Fibrobacteria; order Fibrobacterales; family Fibrobacteraceae; genus Fibrobacter; species Fibrobacter sp. UWT2. The sequence continues at coordinate 180,970 of NZ_FRBF01000002.1, forward strand.
TTTAGTCGCGGCGCGAAGGCGTCTACCATGGGGAACCCTTCGGTGACTTCGGCCAAGTTGTTCAGAAAGTCGCGGTCAATTTTCACTGCGGGGTGAGTGACTACCACCCATTCGGCATCAATACTTTGCAGAGGCTGGTTCCAGTCCGAACAGTGAAACCACCCTAGAGCAGGGTCTTCAAAAGGAGGAATCCATTTGTCAGAAGGGGAGGTGTTTTCGTCGAGTACAATGACGTCAAACTGCCGCATCGCACACCTGAATTAGAAGTTCACGCGAACTCCGAGCCTGTGCTCGTGGCCCATTCCCTCGGCCAGGTACGAGAAACTGTAATCGAGGGCGAACAAGTCCATGGCATAGCCAAGACCAGCACTTAACATATGGGCGTTGTTCGTTTCGTCTGGGCGGTCTTCGGAAGCCATCAGTTCCTTGGCGTCGCGAATCAAGTCGAGCCAGGTGCGTTCAAAACCTGCGCGAATAAAGAAGTGTTGACCCAGGGCGTATTCGCCACCCAGGCTCAAGAAGGCTTCCTGGTAACGCGGAAAATCACTGTCCACAAAAACCGTCAGGCGGGGGAGCACCTTGGGTCTGAAGAAGCCTGCAATAGCAAACGTCTGCGACATCGGGTAGTATTCGTTTTCGCCGTCGTCCACGTAGTCACGCAGTAGGCATCCGAAATCGCGGCCCATGAGTGTAAGTCCGTAACGGTTGCTTTGGGACTGCCAAGTGATACCCCAGTCAAAAGCGGCACCGATAGCGGTACGGTCGCCAGCCTCATCAGTTAATTTGTCGGCTGCAAACTTAAGCGTTGCGCCGAAACGAATGTGCTTGAGCGGGAAGGCGATTGTTGCCGTAGCGAGTTGGCTGAACGGTTCGTAGGACTGTCCGGTTGGTTCGCCGTATTCGTTGTAGCCGTCAATGTTGCCGTAAGAAAGCCAGTTGTACGAAACTTGGTAAATGTACTTGTTGTAGTGCCCGGTGTAGTAGATGCTTCCCTGGTTGTCGGCCATGTCGCCTGTCTGCCAGTGAACCGATGCGATATGGTTCTTGCCTTCGGGCAAAATAACTGCGGCCGGGTTCAACTGCGTAATCGTCGGATCGGTAGAAACTCCGGCACTGGCGGACTTTTCCAACGCTGCATTACGGGGGCTATCAAAGGTATTGATAAACGAGAACACTTCTTGTCCGGCATCGCCTTGGCTAAAGTAGGCATGGCTTGCTGCAGGAAGGGTGAGCAGCGCAAAAGCCGTTGTCAAAAAGTGCTTGAAATTCATGATTGAAATTTACAAATATTGTGGCGGAGAGAGTGTGAAATTCCCTAAAAAAGCGTTAAATTTTACGAATAAATGGGAATTTTGCCTTTACAAAAGGCGAAACGTTTAATATATTTGGGTGCGTTCGGGCTACTAGCTCAGTTGGTAGAGCAACGCCCTTTTAAGGCGTGGGTCGAAGGTTCGAGCCCTTCGTAGCTCAGGAAACCGGTTCTAGATTTTCTAGAATCGGTTTTTCTTTTGAAAAACGCTCCTCAAACGAATCTTATTTTATTATATTTGTCGCACTCGGGGTGTAGCTCAGCCTGGTAGAGCGTCTGCTTTGGGAGCAGAATGTCATCAGTTCGAATCTGGTTACCCCGATATAGAAAAAAGCACCCCTTGTGGGTGCTTTTTCTATATCTTAGGTAACCAGATCAGCTTCACCGAAGGTGAAGCCCGAAGGGCAAGCCGGGCAGTGAGCGAAGCGAAACCGAAGCCGGCGCAGCAATCTGGTTACCCCGATATGAAAGTCGCACCCCAAACAGGGGTGCGATTTTCATATTTGTATAGCAATTCGAACTGATCAGTTCGACTAAAACCATCGAAAACGAAGTGAGTATTGCGGCAAGAACAATCTGGTTACCCCGATTCATCATTCAAATAAGTTTTATTTGTCCCCGTAGAGAAGCTTTGCTGCAGAGGGTGCCATTTTAGAATCGGAATGGCCGACTCCCTCCACAAGTTTCTTTTCCCAAAGGAAAGGTGTGTCGCGACTAGCTGCATCAGCCTTGCAGAATTCAAAGAATTTTTTCCCGCGTTCAAGTCGCGTAAGTCCTTGAGCGTCGGCTTTCTTTGATTGATTTAATGATTCTGTACGTAAGGTGTCTGCATCGCCAAGTAGAATAATCAGATTTTTTTGATAGTATGCCGCAACGTCGGTTCCGATTTGATCGGCACTTTGGCCAATTCCATAAGGGTAATCTATTGTATCTGTCGGAATGGTGTACCAGCCCGCATTGGCGGCAATAGCCCGATCTACTTCTGGCGTCTTGTTGAATAGTAGGTATCTGTGAACAAACTGAGCTCCGGCAGAATGTCCGTAGATATTGTATTTCGTAGCCTGTGAACCAGAATTTTCAATGAAGTAATGAAAAACCTCACTAATTATGGGGTAGGTCATTGAATCTTGGGGTACAAATTCACCTGATTCGTTCAAGACATTTCCCCTTTGGTAGGCATTTTCGGAAAAATCATCTTCGCTAAATTGTGGGGCTAGTACAATGAATCCGTATTGATCGGCCAAGTCTTTCCAGTCGTCGCGATATTTGTCGCCATTGCGGTCCATGCCGTGCATTATGATTTGCACAGGCATATTTTTAATGCTTCCATCGGGGATATGGTAATAGATGTTTATACTTTTGCCTGCATATGCACCCTTGCAGGTGTAGGTTTCCATACCTGTTTTCTTTGAGAAAAGCTGATTTTCATTATTAGAAGAGTCTTCTTCATCGCCGGAAGCCGTGGTGGAGCATGCGGAAAACGTGACGGCAACAAAAAAAATCGTAAGCAGACTATAGAATGTTTTCATTTCTCCCTCCGATTAATAGATGACTTCTATGAGCTTTTTTGAAATTAGCAATTTTGCTGCAAATTTTTTTATAAATTTCCTTTCAAAAGGGAGGATTTATGAATTTAGTCTACAAATCACTTATTGGTGTTAGCATTTTATCTCTTATTGCTTGTGGCGACGATAGTGCGTCATCTGCATCTAAAGATAGCGTCAAAAAGGGGCTTCCCTCTGAGGTTTCCTCGCCGGTTGATTTAGCCTATTACGAATGCGATGAAGAACTCGAGGGCGTTTCCGTATACGTAAAATCAGCCGAAATCGATTACGTTTGTAATGGCGACGGATGGTTTAGGGCCGATGACCCTGTAAGCGAAATCCGTTATTCCGAAATAAATGGCAATTCGAAGGATTCTGTAAAGACCGATTCTACAGAAGCGACGGATCCTGAAGAAGAACCGGATGTTTCCGAAAATACCTTCACGGATGCTCGCGATGGCCAAGTCTACAAAATGGTGAAAATCGGTTCGCAGGTCTGGATGGCGCAGAACTTGAATTACGATTATCAGGTGGATGGCGAAAGCTATGGCTCATATTGTTATACTCACATGGTATCCATGTGCAGTACGTACGGTCGTCTCTATACTTGGGCCGCGGCCATGGATAGCGCAGCTGTATTTAGCGAAGACGGCAAGGGTTGTGGCAATGATGCGGCTTGTTCTTTGCCTGAACGCGTGAGAGGGGTTTGTCCGGAAGGCTGGCACCTGCCGAGTGCTTTGGAATGGGATACCTTGTTGACCTTTGTCGGAAAAACCGCAGAAGGCTATTTAGCGCTTAAGTCGACAAGTGGCTGGAGTAATGGCCGCAATGGAACGGATTCCACAGGCTTTTCGATGAAACCGGCGGGTTATAGGGACACACAAAATGCGAATGATTCGTCTCCGTTTGCTAATAAAACTGCAGGTTTTGCTGGCGAAAAAGATGTCGCTCGTTTTTGGGTGTCTTCGGGACCCTATGATGATAACGAAATAGCTAAAAGCGATTTGCAGTTTGAAGTGAACTTCACGTCCGAAGAATGGGATGATGACGGTTTTGCTGATGAAGGTATTGGTTTTACTGCAAGGCGTTTTGCCTATTCGGTTCGTTGCGTAAAAGACTAGACCATCTTCCTATCGGCAATCCACTTTCGAACAGATTCTTCGGCGCGAGCCGCAAGAATCTCTTTTTTATTCTTCTTCTTGAGGCCTTCGTGGTGGGGGAGCAGCCCGAAGTTGAAATTCATCGGCTGGAAGTCCTCGTTTTCTTCCACGAGGCGGTTCATGAGCGAGCCGATACAACTCTCGTCGGGGAGCGGGTCGGCATGACCGTGCAGAATCGTCTGCGCCATGTTCCAGGCGGCGTACCAGCCGGTCGCAACAGCTTCGGTGTAGCCTTCGGAACCTGTAATCTGGCCTGCAAACCATGTAGGCGGAATGCCCTTGGCGCATTCAAGATCTGGACGCAGGCGGAGCGTCTTGTCCAGGAACTTGGGCGATTCAATAAAGGTGTTGCGGTGCATGCAGCCGAGGCGCGCAAATTTTGCGTTGCGCAAGGCCGGCACCATAGTGAAGATTTCTTTCTGCGTGCCCCACTTGAGGCGCGTTTGGAAACCCACCATGTTGAACAAAGTCTTTTGCTTGTTTTCGGCGCGGAGCTGAATAACGGCATACCACAAATGACCGTCGTTTCCAAGCCCAAGCCCTATCGGGCGCATGGGCCCGTGGCGTAACGTTTCGTAGCCACGACGCGCCATTTCTTCTACGGGCAAGCAGCCTTCGAACAGCTCGTTCTTTTCGAACGGGCGAGGTTCCGTGCTTTCGGCTTCGCAGAGCTTGCGCACGAATTCGGCGTAAGTTTCCTTGTCCAGCGGGCAGTTGATAAAGTCTGCCGTTTCGCCCTTTTCCCAGCGGTTGCGGTAAAAGGCGTGATTAAAGTCGATGCTGTCCGTTTCGATGACGGGAGCGATGGCATCGAAAAAGTGCAAACGGTTGCTGCCGAGACGCTTGAAAATGTCGTCGGCGAGCGCGTCACTAGCCAAGGGGCCTGCCGCTACAAGTGTGGGGCAGTCGCCTTCAAGGCTCGTAACTTCTTCGCGATGAAGTGTAATGTTCGGGGATTCCGCGATCTTTTTCTCGACTGATTCGCTGAAAATATCGCGGTTCACCGTCAGGGAATCGCCTGCAGGCACGGCTGCTTCGCGAGCAGAGTCCAGCAAAAAGCTTCCGAGCATGGTGAGTTCCTGCTTCAAAAGGCCATGGGCACTTGTGATCCCCAAAGCCTTAAAGCTGTTGGAACAAACTAATTGGGCCAGATGACCGTCCTTGTGGGCGGGCGTCGGCTTGACCGGACGCATTTCATACAAATCCACTTTAAAACCGCGGCTAGCAAGTTGCAAAGCCGCTTCGCATCCGGCGAGTCCACCACCGATTACACGTACGCGTTCATTCATCAGTTCATTATGGTCTTGCGATAGTTCTTCGCGTTACCAATCCAGAGCTTCACGAGCAGTTCTTCCAGCGAGGCCGATGTCACGAACTCGGGGTCGGCGTCTTGAATCTCGTCTGAAATCATATTTGCTTGCGTGGGGTTCAACATTCCGTAATAAAGCGCTTCCATGAGCTGTGACAGGAATTCCGGTGACACGCGTGCCACGTATTCCATGTCGTTCAGCGGAGGAAGCTGGCTTTTATCCGGGCTGAACTGGTCCAGGTTGTCCATGGTCCACAGATCAGCGGCCTTACCCATGTCGGCGGTCAGCGCAACGCTTTTAATAGCGGAACGGTATTCGTTCCACTCTTTGGCGGTCGTCTTGCCGGCTTTGCGAATCTTCTTCAGAAATCCAAGGACTGTGTAATACAGATCCTTTTCTCTCCGATTGATTTCTTTTTGAGACGTGGGCATCATAGGCAATCCTTAAGGATCTTAGTGACGGAAATGCCTCATGCCGGTGAATACCATGGCCACGTCGAGCTTGTTGCACGCGTCGATGGAGAGGTCGTCCTTCTTGGAGCCACCCGGCTGCACGATGTACTTCACGCCAGCCTTGGCTGCGGCTTCTACGTTGTCCGGGAACGGGAAGAAGGCGTCGGAGCCCATGACGACTTCGCCGAATACCTTCTGTTCCAGAGCCTTGAGACCGGCCTTGTCGATGCACTTGCCTTTTTCGTTGAAGAACTTCTGAGCTTCCTTCATGCGGGCAACGTTGTCGCGCACGCGGGGCTGGCAGAGGCGGAGGTTAGAGTCAATGCGGTTCGGCTGGCCGGGGCCGAGGCCGAGAACCTGGAAGTAGCCGCGGGCGTATTCGTAACCCATTACGATGGCGTTAGACTTGGTGTGCTTGGTAACAATCCAGGTGAAGCGGGCGAGGGCTTCCTTGTTCTTGGGGAACTTCTTCTTGGTGACGCATTCGAACTTCTCATAGACGTCCACGTCGCGGTCCTGGACGAGCATGCCGCCAATCACGTGCTTGTAAACCTTCATCTTGGTGGCCTTCTTGATTTCGCCCACTTCCAGGAGGCGGATGTCCTTGGACTTGTTCTTGAGAAATTCGAGAGCATCCTTTTCAAAAGCCGGAGCGAGGAGGATTTCTACGAAACGGCCCTTGAGGAGCATGGCAGTCTTCAGGTCAACCTTCTTGGTCACGGCGATCACAGAACCGAAGGCCGACACCGGGTCACCTGCCCAGGCGGCTTCGAAAGCCTTGTCGAGGGTCTTGCCGGTTGCAAGTCCGCAGGGGTTCATGTGCTTCACGATGACGACAGCGTTTTCTCCGGCGAATTCGCGGGCCATCTCGAGGGCGGCGTCTGCGTCGACGATGTTGTTGTAAGAAAGTTCCTTACCCCAGAGCTGCTTTGCGGTAGCGAGGCTTGCTTCGGTGCAGGTCGGGTCGCGGTAGAACACCGCAGACTGGTGGGAGTTTTCACCGTAGCGCATGGGAACGGGGTCAACAAATTTCAAGACGAGATCTTTGGACATAAGGTTTCCTTTGTTGTTTTCAAACTTTAATATAAAATTTTAGAAAAGGCTGGGGGGAGGATTGTTATCGTCTAATCCAGCCAAATTTCGGTCAGCATCAGACATTTCGTTCTGCTGAATGTTGTCGAGCGGGTCTTCGGGTTCCACAATCAGGTTGTAGTACACGTTGTTCTTGAGTTCGTCTTCGATATAGAAGAGCGTTCCGCCCATGGCAGAACCGCAACCGGCGCAGGCACCCTGGTAGCGGATTTTCAGGCGGTTGTCTTCGGTCAAATCGAGAATTTCAACGTCGCCACCGTCGCCCTGGAGCATACCGCGTACGGACTGGTGCAGCCAGGCTTCAACCTTTTCGATTTTCTGAATCTTGGTGAGGGCGTTCCATTCGGCGTCCGCTTCGGCACGGCCTTCGGCGGTTTGCGTGCGGTACTTGATGCGTTCCATCTTTTCGCGCACCAGAATGGCGGTTGCCTTCTTTTCGGGGTACACGTCGTAAACGCGCTTGATCAGCGTGTTCATCTGCTTGATTTCAGGAGCGTTTTCGGCAATGGCCGGTACGTCCGGCGTGTCGCGGAGCTCGAGTTCCAGACTTTCGGCGGTAATTGCGCAGGCTTCGTCGATGGTTGCCATCTGGATCTTTTTGCAGAAGGTGTCTGCAAGGGCGGTAAAAATCGGGCCGCCGTAGGTAAAGAATCTCGTTTCCAGAATCTTGTCGCATTCCGGATCAATCATCAAATAAACTTTAAGGCTAGCCTCTTTGACATCGACCAGGGCGAGGCCTTTTTCGTCGGCTTCGATTTGGAAGATGGCTCCACGGTATTTGGGGGCCTTGGCTAGTTCTTGTAACTTTTTCGATAAATTTGCGCACAGTTCTTCGCTCATATGCCCAAATTTAGAAAATTTAAGCCGTTTTGGAGTTCTTTTTAAGGTGTTGTTGGTGAGTTAAACAACAGATTTTCCTTTGCAAAAGGTCCTTTTTTCTTACGAAAAAATATTTTTCTCGTAGAATTCTCAAGGAGTGATAATATGAATTTCAAAAAATTTGGTCTTGCGGTTCTCGCCGCTTCCGTTTTCACTTTCATTGCTTGCGATGATTCCGCTTCGGCAAGCAGCGATGACGCCAAGGGCGATACCCCGCAGACGATCGTTTCTAGCGATTCGAATGCTGGTACCGACAATACCGCTGTCAGCTCTTCTAGCGAAGCAGGCGCTACGAATACGGAAACTCAGAATGCAGGTGGCGACAGCGAAACCAATCCGGGTACAGAAACTAATCCTGGCGCTGAAACGAATCCGGGAACGGATACGGAGCCTGCGGTCGCAAGTTCTTCGAGCGATGGCGGAGCCACTTTTACTCCGGATACAAGTTTCAATTACACGGATTACCTGAAGTGTGACGAAGAAGGCGCTACCCAGGAACAGTTCGGCATGACGCAGACTTGTAAGGATGGTCAGTGGACGGTGGACTCCACTGCAATCTTGGACATGATGAAGTGCGATGAAGAAGGTGCTACTCAGAACATGATGGGCATGGCAACGATGGTTTGCAAAAACGGCCAGTGGGAATATGATTCCACGGCAACTGCTGAAGCCAACAAGTGCACTGAAGAAGGTGCTACGAAGACTGAAACCATGATGGGCGCAATGGAAATGACCTATGTCTGCAAGGATGGTCAGTGGACTATCGATATGTCCAGCTTCGGCAACATGTTCGGCGGCGACAGCACCGGTGGCTTTAGCTTCGGTGATTTCGGCGGCGGTGATTTCGGTGGTGGCGACATCGACTGGAGCCAATTCGGCGGTGGAGACTTTGGTGGTGGCGCTGGCGAAATTCCTGAACAAACCCCTGGCTTAAAGTAATTTTCCTCACTCATAAAACCAAAGCCCCGACAATGTCGGGGCTTTTTGAATAGGTTTAGAAAGACGTTTATGCCTTAATAATGGTATCCTTTGCAAGAACCACGATTCCGGATTCGGTCACGTGGAAGAGCTTCTTGTCTCGTTCCAGGTCGTAGCCAATCTGGAAGCCGGCCGGAATGTGCAGACCCTTTTCGATGATGGCGCGGCGCACCTTGGCGCCAGGGCCAATCGTCACGTTCGGGAACAGTATCGATTCTTCGACCAGGGCGTCTTTCTGGATAGAAACACCGGGGGAGAGAATGCTCTTGACAACGGTACCGCCGCCAATGATACAGCCCGAAGACACGATGGAGTCGATGGCTGCACCCTGGTGGGCATTGCCGTCGCCAGCAAAGAATCTTGCAGGAGGCTGGTTCCAGTTGAAAGTACGGATCGGCCAGTAGTTGTTGTAAAGGTCAAACGGCGGGTTTTCGGAGCAAAGGTCCATGTTCGCTTCGAAGAAGGCGTCGAGCGTTCCCACATCGCGCCAGTAACCCTTGGTGCTGGCCTGTTCGCCGCGCACGATATTGGTGTTGAAGTCGTACACGTAAACGGGGTAGTCCTTGTACAGGCTCGGAATAATGTGCTTGCCGAAGTCGGTCGCGCCGTTTTCGGCACCCTTCAAGAGTTCACGCACCAGGAACTTGCTCGTAAAGATGTAGTTGCCCATGCTCGCAAGGCAGTAGCCGGGGTTGCCGGGCATTTCTTTGGGGTTCTTGGGCTTTTCTTCGAAACCGATCATACGGTTGTCGGCGTCCACTTCGATAATACCGAATTCAGAAGCTTCGGAAACCGGCACCGGAATGGCGGCAATGGTCAAAAGGGCGGCACGGCTCAGGTGGAAATCGATCATCTGGTTGATATCCATCTTGTAAATGTGGTCGCCACCGAAAATGGCCACGAGGTCCGGGCGTTCGTCGGTAATCAGGTTGATATTCTGGAAAATGGCGTCGGCGGTACCCTTGTACCAGTCATCACCAGTGCGCATCTGTGCAGGAACCAGGTCCACGTATTGGTCAAGACTTGCGTTCAGGTTCCAGGCTGCAGAAATGTGCTTGTTCAAGGAATCGCTCTTGAACTGCGTCAAAACCTTGATTTTGAAGATGCCGGAGTTGATAAAGTTGTTCAGCACAAAGTCGATAATGCGGTAGGTTCCGCCAAAATGGACGGCAGGCTTCGCGCGGTCGCGGGTGAGGGGCTGTAAACGGCTGCCTTGACCGCCGGCCATGATCATGCAAAGGATGTTTTTCTGGTGTTCTCTAGAATAAGACCAACTCATATAGCAATAACCTTATAATGAGGGCTAAAACGCCCTTTTCGTGTATACAAGCCTAATTTATGTAATTTTAGGCTAAATGAAAAGATTTTTACAAAAAAAATCGAATTTTTTTTGCACTTGTCTGTATAGGGCGGACTGCGTGTGGCGGATGGATGGGGTGATTTAGTTCAAAAAATTGCCAATGCCCCTGCAATTTGGACATTGTTTTTTGTAAATTTTACCGCGTTCGAAATTATCGAAACTTAACGTTAAACCAAACAGGAGCTCATAATGAGTCTTACCCTTAACGATATCAAGCACCCGAAGATCAGTACTTGGGTGAATGAAATGATTGCCATGTGCGAACCGGACAACGTCGTTGTCGTTGACGGCTCCAAGGAAGAATACGATGCCCTTATGCAGAAGTGCGTCAAGGCTGGCCTCGCCACGAAGCTCGCCAAGAAGGAAAACTGCTACCTGTTCCGTTCTCTCCCGTCTGACGTGGCCCGCGTCGAATCCCGTACCTTCATTTCCTCTGTGAAGGAAGAAGATGCAGGTCCGACCAACCACTGGATCGACCCGTCTGAACTCAAGCAGACGATGCGTAAGCTCTATAAGGGTTGTATGCATGGCCGTACCATGTACGTGATTCCGTTCTGCATGGGCCCGCTCGGCTCCCCGATTTCCAAGAACGGTATCGAAGTCACTGACTCCGAATACGTTGTTCTCAACATGGACATCATGACTCGCGCCGGTAAGAAGGTTCTCGACATCTTCAATGCAGACGTGAACGCTGAATTCGTTCCGTGCCTCCACTCCGTTGGTAAGCCGCTCCGCGAATGCGAAAGCGACAACGGCATCTGGCCCTGCGCTGACGTTGAATACAAGTACATCACTCAGTTCCCCGAAGAACGCCTCATTTGGTCCTACGGTTCGGGCTACGGTGGAAACGCTCTTCTCGGTAAGAAGTGCTTCGCTCTCCGTATCGCTACCGTTCTCGCTCGCGACGAAGGCTGGCTCGCTGAACACATGCTCATCCTCAAGCTCACCAACCCGAAGGGCGAAGTCAAGTACGTGACAGGCGCATTCCCGTCTGCTTGCGGTAAGACGAACCTCGCCATGCTCATCCCGACTATCCCGGGCTGGAAGGTCGAAACCATCGGTGACGACATTGCATGGATGAAGTTTGGTAAGGATGGCCGTCTCTATGCTATTAACCCGGAAGCCGGCTTCTTCGGCGTTGCTCCGGGCACCTCTGCAGAATCCAACAAGAACGCTCTTATCTCTGCAGAAAAGAACACCATTTACACCAACTGCGCCCTCACTGAAGACGGCGACATCTGGTGGGAAGGCATCGGCTACCCGGCTAAGGGCAAGCTCGTTGACTGGAAGGGCAAGACCCGTGACGCTCTCCCGAAGGACAAGGCTCCTAAGGGCGAAGAAATGGCTCACCCGAACGCTCGCTTCACCGCTCCGGCCAAGCAGTGCCCCTGCATCGCCAAGGAATGGGAAGATCCTGCTGGCGTGCCTATCGACGCTATCCTCTTCGGTGGCCGTCGTCCGTCTACTATTCCTCTGGTTCACCAGTCCCTCAGCTGGAACCACGGCGTGTTCCTTGGCTCCATCGTGGGTTCCGAAATCACGGCTGCCTCTACGATTGACGCCTCTCAGGTCGGTAAGATCCGTCGCGACCCGTTCGCCATCCTCCCGTTCTGCGGCTACAACATGGGTGACTATTTCAAGCACTGGATCGAAATCGGTAAGAAGTCTACCGAAGACAAGCTCCCGAAGATCTTCTACGTGAACTGGTTCCGTAAGGATGCCAACAACGAAAAGCTTCCGGGTGGCTTCATGTGGCCGGGTTACGGCGACAACAGCCGCGTGCTCGCTTGGATTTTCGACCGTTGCAACGGCGATAACTCCAACGTTGTTGAAACCGCTATCGGTTACATGCCGAAGACCCTCAACACTGACGGTCTCGCTGACTACTACAAGGAAACCCTCCCGGAAATCCTCAAGGTTGATGTGGAAGGCTGGAAGAAGGAACTCGCCGACGTTAAGGAAAATCACTATCCGAAGTTCGGCAAGCACCTCCCGAAGGAACTCTCTGACATCATCGACATGATCCAGGATCGTTTGAACAAGGCATAATAAGTTTCCTTAAGGAACTTTAAAATCCCTGCTACCATTCATGGTGGCGGGGATTTTTTTTCGTTATTTGAAAAATTATTGCCCCAAGCTTTCAATTTTTAGTTATATTCCAAGTTGGAATAGTCCAACAAGTGAATCTTAATGGATTTTTCTGGAATTAGAAGAAGGGTAATATATGAATCGTTATGACTTGGTACTTCTGGGACTGATCCTGGAGAAGCAACGCAGTGGTTACGACATCATTACCGAGGTTCGTAACCGCGAATTGGACCGCTGGGCGAACCTCAGCACCTCGACCGTTTACAACAGGCTAGCAACGCTAGAAAAACATGGCGACATTTCTGGTCAGAGCGTACGTGACGGAAACCGTCCTGAACGCGTGGTGTTCACGATTACCGAAAAGGGGCGCGACACCTTGCGCAAGGAAGTGCTTAAGCACTTGACTGGCTTTAACGATGACCCGAGAACGCTCGGCTTCGCTTTCCTTTTTGGTGCAGAGCAGAAAGAACTTATTCGATCACTTGAAGCGCATGAACGTCGCTTGGTGAAAGAGGTAGAACGCTTGGAACAGATGATTGCCGAAGAACCGCGCCCGACCCTTTTTGCAGAAGGCCCGTTCCTCAACTGCATGAGCCGCGACCACATTCTGGTGGAACTCAAGTATGTGCGCGCCGCTATCGGAATTTTGCGTGATCCGGTACGCAACAAGAAACTCGACGGCTACTTTTACATCAACTTTGGAAACCGCGATTTTGTGAATAAGAAAGACTAGTTTTTTTCTATATTTACACCCGGAATTTAACAACCCCCTCTTACGGAGAAACAATGGCTACAAAACAGACCAAGAAGAGCGCCCCGAAGGCCAAGAAGGTTACAGCTAAGGCTGCAGCTAAGTACGGCTACTTTGACGACGCCAAGAAAGAATACGTGCTCACCACGCCGGCAACCCCGATCAAGTGGTGCAACTATGTTGGTACTTTGAACTTTGGTGGTATCGTGGATACTACTGGCGGTACCCTCGTTTGCAAGGGCGACCCGGCCCTGAACCGTATCACCAAGTACATCGCCCAGATGCCTTGCTCTGACTTTAAGGCCAGCACCATCTATATCCGCGTGAAGAACGCCAAGGGTTACACCGTGTTCTCTCCGTTCGTGGTTCCGACTCTCACCAAGATGAAGAAGTGGGAATGCCACGTGGGTCTTTCTTACATGCGCTGGATCGCCGAATGCGAAGGCCTCCGTACGCAGGTGACGATTTTCGTTCCGACTGGCTCCAACACTCTCCTCCAGGACATCCAGGTCACGAACCTCGACAAGGCTTCCAAGGAAGTGGACATTATCCCGGTTTATGAATTCAGCCACTTCGAAGCTGAAAAGCAGCTCACCAACGCCGACTGGGTTCCGCAGACCATGACCCTCAAGGGCCACTGGGAAAAGGACGGCCACGTGGTGCTCGAACAGTACGCTTACATGAAGCGTGACTTCGCCGTGAACTACGTGACTGCTAACTGCAAGGTCGGTAGCTTCGATGGCGACCGCCGCGTGTTCCTCGGCGCAAACGAAATGGGTTCCTGGGCCGCTCCGCTCAGCCTCGCCAACAAAGAACTTTCCAACAGCGAATGCGATCGTGGCGACAACATTGCCGCTCTCATGATCCACGCTGGCAAGATTGCCGCCGGCAAGACCTTCCGCACCTGCACCCAGCTCGGTCAGGAACAGAGCCTGAAGGTTGCCTCCAAGGCAATCGCCAAGTACCGCGACTTGAAAAACGTCGACAAGGCTTTCGACGAACTCGCCAAGTTCTGGGAAAAGTACCTCTCTACGATCCAGGTGCAGACTCCGGATGCAGCGTTCAACTCCATGGTGAACGTGCACAACCCGCGTCAGTGCCACACCACCAAGAACTGGAGCCGCTACCTGTCCCTGTATCAGCTGGGCTACGGCACCAGCCGCGGTATCGGTTACCGTGACTCCAGCCAGGACCTTATGGGCGTGATGAGCCACATGCCGGAAGAAGCATTGGAACTCGCTCTGAACCTGCTCTCTGTGCAGCGTCCGGAAGGTAACGCTATGCACCAGTACGCTCCGCTTGCTCTTGCTGAAGACAACGGCAACGAAGCTAACGCCGGTGACTCCCGCGAAAAGAAGGGCGTGCTCGACGAAAACGGCAACCCGGCTTACGCTGATTGGTACGGCGACGACCACCTGTGGATCGTTCTCACTATTGCAAACTACCTCAAGGAAACCGGCAAGATGGACCTCCTCAAGAAGGAAGTTCCGTTCTACGAAGCCGGCAAGAAGCGCGCTCAGCGTGAAAAGGGCACTGTGCTCGAACACCTCAAGCGTTCTCTCAACTTTACCCGTACTCACCTCGGTAAGCACGGTTTGCCGCTCCTCGGCTTTGCCGACTGGAACGACTGCATGAACCTCCCGCTCGGTGCAGAATCCTCCTTCAACACGGGCCTCTATGCTAAGGCTCTCCTTGAAATGATGGACATCTGCGAAGCTCTCGGCGACACCAAGTCTGTCGAAATGTACAAGGGCTGGTACGAAGACGTGAAGAAGGCCTTCAATGACAGCGCTTGGGACGGCAAGTGGTGGGTCCGCTGGTTCGACAAGCAGGGCAACGCCTACGGCACCAACAAGGCCAAGTACGGCAAGATTTACTGCAACAGCCAGTCCTGGTCTGTGATTTCTGGCATTGCTACTGGCGATCGTGCCGTGATGGGCATGGACAGCTTGAACAAGCTCCTCAACACCGCCAACGGCGTGAAGAGCTCTACTCCGGGCTACCGCGGCTTCGACCCGAACGTGGGTGGCATTTCTACCTATCCTCCTGGAGCCAAGGAAAACGGCGGTATCTTCCTCCACACCAACCCGTGGGTGATGATTGCCGAAACGATTCTCGGCCGTGGCGACAAGGCCTTCCAGTATTACAGCCAAATTAACCCGGCTGCCAAGAACACCAAGCTCGACGAGTTCGAATCTGAACCGTATTGCTATCCGCAGAACATCCTCGGTGACGAACACAAGCAGTTCGGTATGGGCCGTAACGCATGGCTCTCCGGCACCAGCTCCTGGACTTACCAGGCTGCAACGCAGTTCATCATCGGTGTCCGCGCAAGCTTCAAGGGCCTCATCGTGAATCCTTGCATCCCGAGCACTTGGGACGGCTTCAAGGTGACCCGTAAGTTCCGCGGTGCTACCTACGAAATCGAAGTGGAGAACCCGAAGCACGTGTGCAAGGGTGTCGCCGAGATGATCGTGGACGGCAAGAAGATTGACGCCGACGTCGCTCCCATTTTCACCAAGGGTACTCATAAAGTAGTGGTTACCCTCGGTTAATTTGAATTAGAATTTAAGTTCTAATCCAAATTCTGTTTCTTGGATAAGAAATAATCTTTTAAAAAGTCTGCTTCATGCGAAGCAGACTTTTTATATTTGTGCGCATCATGAAACTCGATACGACGCTTTTTTTTATTACCGACAGCACGACAGTGCCGGAAGATCGTTTTTTGCCTGTGGTGGAGGCTGCTTGCAAGGGTGGCGCGACCATTATTCAGTTGCGCGAAAAGGATCGGTCTACCCGCGAATACTTGGAGCTTGCTAAGGCGACGCACGAGATTACGGCTCGTTACGGGATTCCTCTGATTATTGATGACCGCGTGGATGTGGCCTTGGCGATTGGTGCCGAGGGCGTTCATGTGGGGCAAAGCGACATGCCGGTGCGTTTGGCCCGTAAGCTCATGGGCGAGGGCAAGATTATCGGCGCTACCGCCAAAACGGTGCCGCAAGCGCTTGAAGCTTATGAGCAGGAGGCCGACTATCTGGGTTGTGGTGCAATCTATCCGACCACGACTCATGTAAAAACGGTGATTACTCCGGTTGAAACTTTGAAGGATGTTGTGAAGGCGGTGCCGATTCCGGTGAATGCCATTGGCGGGCTCAACAAGGACAACATCTTTGTGCTGAAAGGCTCGGGCATTGCGGGCATTTGCGCCGTGTCGGCGATTATGAAGGCGGCCGACCCGGAAAAGGCTACGCGAGAATTGAAGCAAGCTTTTCTAGAGCTTAAAAAATCGGTATAGATCCTTCGACAAGAAACCTATGGTTTCTTGCTCAGGATGACACAATGAGTCATTGTAATGACACATTGTGTCATTTACTGCCGCGGAGTTTCTGGCCAGCCTTGAGCGGAGCGCCTGGGACCAGCTTGTTAATGCGGCAAAGCGATTCGATTGAAATATTGAACCAGTTGGCGACATCCCCTTGGGAATCGCCTGCTTGTACAACGTAAAAGTTGTAGTTAATCAGCTTGCTCTGGATTTTACGGTGCTCGCTTCTAGCCTTTTTCATCGAGAATTTGTCGACGCCAGGCTGCAGCGCCCAATGCGGGAAATCGATGACGGTGGTGGGGTCGATGTTCACTTCGCCGTAGCGGATTTCAAAATGCAAGTGTGCTGCAGAAGACCTGCCGGAGTTACCCGCGAGGCCTACGATATCGCCGGGGAAAACTCGGTCGCCGACCTTGAGTAGGCGCTTGGAAAGATGCGCATACAGAGTCTCGATGCCGTTCGGGTGCTTAATCAGAATGTAATGGCCGTAGCCGCCCTTATTGTAGCGGGACATCGTGACTTCGCCGGGGTAGGCGGCCACGACGGGTTCATCCTTGATGACGTTCACGTCTACGCCACGGTGCAGGCGATGGCTGCGGATTCCATAGGGGGAGCCGATGAGCGCCTCGTGCGTGATGGGCGGGAGAATGGTCGAAAAGTCGAATGTCTCAATTGTTTCGTCTACTTGCGCGGCTTGTTCCGCCTGCTTTTTTTGCTTGGCCCTGGCGCGTTTTTTCTTCTTGGATTCTACGATTTCGTATTCGACGCCCTGCTTGTCGTAGAGGAGCGCCTTGGTGAATGCCTTCGGATCGTCTTCGCTGAGTTTTACCTTTTTAGACTTCTTGGGCTTAGGCTTTTTAGATGATTTCTTTGCGGATTTTTTGGAGTCGGACTTGCTTTTTGAGCTTTGAACAGAAGATTCTTTGTCGTTGTTTTTGGCTGCCGAGCTTTTGGCGTAAGTGGGAGCACTCGTAAAAGCGATTGCCACGAGAATCGTGACAAAGATGCCTGTCCACTTGTGAAGTCCCAAAAAGCTCATTTTATTTAAAGAAAATTCTAGTGTGAGAAGTTTACTTTAAAAAGGCGAAGAATACGGCTGCCACAATCAAAACGAAGGCGACAATGTGGTTCCATTGCAGGGCTTCGTTGTTGAAAACGGTCGTCGCAATGACGGTGAAGACCGTCAAGGAGATTGCTTCTTGGATGACCTTCAGCTGCATGAGGGTAAATGGCCCCCCGTTAATGCGGCTACCCATGGTGTTCGCGGGAATCATGAAGAAGTATTCGATGAGTGCCACGCCCCAGGAGGCCAGGATTACGAGAATCAGCGGCCAGTCGGTGCTGATGTGCATTTCTTTGAGTTTGAGGTTGCCGTACCAGGCGGCGGTCATGAAGACGTTACTGATAATCAGGAGAATGACTGTAAAGATTCCGGCTTTCATAATATAGTAGACAGTAGGAAGTAGACAGTAGTCAGTGGTTGGGGGTTAGTGATTGGCGCGCAGGCGGTAGGGTTTGCCTGTGCTGAGTTGGTAGGCGAGGCGTGCGCGGACTTGTTCCAGGTACTGGATGTACTTTTCGCTTTGATAGTCGCGGTAGGTCCAGTCGAAGGCGTGGAAATGCCCGTCTTGGAAGTACAGCGTGGGTTCTACAAAAATGCCTCGTTGCATGTACACGCGCTGGCGCTGATCCTTGGTGGTAGCCAAGAAGAACTGCCCGAGCGTCATGTAGCCTGGGTCAAGATTTACGGGGCGTAGTCCCGGCGTTCCATTCTGCTTGGCGATTTCCAGTTCCACGTCGTTGCTCCAGAGCTTGATATCGACGATGTTTTCTCGGTCGACTAGAGTCTCGTAGCTGAAAAAGGCTCGCACAGGGGCGCTGCCGATTTCGTCGACGTAGTAATTGGTAAAGGTGAACGGGAACGGCGGGAGGGCTAATTCTTCTTCGCCAAAATGGTCCTGAAGTATGCCTCGGACACCTTCAACCGCCTGGGCGTCCTTCGCAAGGATGCCCACGATGATTTTTACTTTTGCCGGTGTCCTTAACTCACCCATGGCGTGCAATTTAGAAAAAAAGACGAGAGAACGGACCTTCGGTCCTACAGACGAAAGACGAAAGAATTATTTTTGATCAAAAGAAATTCTAATTATGGTTATTAAACATCTCACATTCTCAATTTTTGTCCTCTCGTCTCTCGTCTTTAGTCTTTCGTCTAAATCCTTCGCAGAAGCTCCTCGTGTGGTTCCTGAAATTTTGGATTCCATTCCTCACGAAAAGACCCATTTTACGCAGGGGCTGTTTTTTGACGGAAAAGAACTGATTGAAACGACGGGGTTGTATGGGCAATCAGGCCTGTACCGCCGCACGCTTGATGGCAAGATCCTGGATTCAGCAAAACTTGCGGATAAGTATTTTGGCGAAGGTTCCATTGCCGTGGGTGACGATATCTTTTACTTGACTTGGAAATCCAAGAAGGCTTTCATTTACAGCCGCAAACCTTTCGCAAAAAAAGGCGAATTCAGCATTCCTACCGAAGGCTGGGGCCTCACTTATTGGAAAAGCGCCTTGCTCATGAGTAACGGCTCTAGCGAACTCCTGCAACTTGCCTTGGGCGGATTCAACGTGGTGGGAGTCATTCCCGTAACTGATGGTGGCCGCCCGGTAAAGCTCTTGAACGAGCTTGAAATCGTAGGGGATACCCTGTACGCCAATATTTGGCAGACGGGGGCCATTGCGGTTATTTCGCTCCCCAGCGGCAAGGTGGTTCGCTATCTGGACTTAAGCCGTAAGGTGGCTGAAATTCAGCGCAAGCACCCTGACGTAGACGTGCTGAACGGCATTGCCTATGACGGTAAGAACCTTTGGGTGACAGGTAAGAACTGGCCGTGGATTTATAGGCTTAAGTGAATAATGCTGATGCCGGATCGGAGTCCGGCATGACTGATGCTGAGACAAGCTCAGCATGACGAGTCGGGGGCCGGTATGACTTTAGTGGCTAGTTCCGGAAGGTCCAGACGATGCCGTAGGCGAAGCGGAGGCCTTCGGGGGTATAACCGCTGGCGGGCATGTAAATGCTGTGGTTGAAGTTCTCGATGCGGGTGTAGAGCTCGAACGAAAGGATCTGCATACGGGCTTCAAAGTCGAGCGCCAGGTATTTCTTCATGAGTTCCAGTTCGGGATTGCCGTTTTCGTTGATAGTGCAGTCGTAGCGTTCGCCGAACCACTGCCAATCCACACGCACGCTTACACCGAGGCGGTCCGAAACAAAGCGGTTCTGCCAGTGGATACTGCCCTTATAGTAGAGTTCCGGCGTATCCAGAAGCTTGAAGCTGCGATCCAGGGTTTCGCCGCGTTCCAAGTAGAATTTCCAGTTTCCGAGCCTGAAGCCAATCTGCAAAAGCCAATCCAAACTGTTCACATTATGGATATTGGTCCAGGTATAAACTTCGTCTATGGCGCTGGTGGAATCCACGGCACCCCATTTGACCCAGCGGGGCTTGATCAGGTTGTCCACGTTTTCGTAGCGTAGGCCAAGCCCATAGAAGACTTCTCGCTGCTGGTAACCCAAGTTCAAGGAATAGCGGTCACGTTCTTCGTATTGGAGTTCCTTGCGGTGGAATGCCAGACGGCCTGTTTCGTCGATTTTAAGCTGGCCCACGTCGGGGAACTTGTTGTCGTGACGCATACCGGCGCTTGCTCGTAGGTGGTACGGCAAGAAGGCGAGTACGTCGGCCGAGTAGGCGGGGGCATAATCAACAAGATTGCGAACAGAACTGTTTCTCTGCAAGCCGGTCTGGGTTCGGAAAATAACCTTGTTCCAGAGGGTGTCCTTCAGTTCCAGGTAACCCGTTTCACGGTCTTGGTAGTACGATTGTGTGGTATCGTTGTCGCCGGTGTTGTCGGTGTTCAAAAATTCGTACTTGAACTTGATTGCCGGGTTAAAGATGGTGTGGTAGGCGATGCCGAAATTACCCAGCATGGATTCGTAGGTCGTGGCTCGGAGGGTATCGTAGAAGAGCGAATCTTTTCGGGCGATTCCCAGAGTGTCTACGTATTCATGAGTTTCCCTATAAATGCGGGAAAGTGAATCCAGCTCGATTTCGTGTTCGTTATAAATGAAGTCTGTAGAGAGGGTGAGTTTTTTAGTGGGGTAGACCTCGATGCCGCCGCCGTAGCCGAAGGTGTGAATTTCCGTCACGTAGGGGTCGGTCTGGAAGGTGCGAATGGACTTGTCGAGCGTATCCAATAGAACCTTGTGGTTCGTATTGTCGGCGTTTCGAAGGTTCACGTAGTTCAATTTGGCGAATGCTTTACCGTACCCGAATCTCCAGGTGAGAATCGGCTGAATATGCATGCTGTTCATGGCGATGTTGCGACCGCCAAAAGGAATCTGCGTGGAGTCGCGACCCAGCGAGAAGTACGGCGAGTGGGTAACGTTCTGGTAGGTATATTCCTTGGAATCTACGTCGGAGTGGCTGGCAAGCCCGAATTCCAGGGAAACGGAATCGGTTACCAGTCTGCGGAAATCGAGGCGGAGGGCGTTGCCGCCGAAGGCGGGGCGTTCCCAGTTCAAGTCGGTAATCGGCGTGTCGACAGGGATTCCCTTGCGTTCTTCAAAGAGAATTCCGTTTTCGCCGTTAAGCCCCAAGGTGGTTGCATCGTAGCCGAGGCGAGTGGTAAATAGGCCTGCCAATTTGGTCGGGTAGCGGGTCTGGATCGAACCCATGCCCATGTGGTCGGGGTCCAGTTCGGGGGCTCCGAGAATGGAGGTTCCCAGCAACCACTCCGATTTTTGGCCGGAAATATCGTAGGTGCGCTGCATGAGTTCCCGATGGGGCAGCACCCAGCGGCCCGCATCAGTTTCACGAGCGGCAGGGTCAATACCCCAGGGAGTCTTATAGACGGAATCTTGAGCAGACGGTTTTGTGTACTGGTCCGGCTTTAGCGGTTCAGCAAACAGAGATGTCACGAAGAAAAGAACAAAGAGCAATGAACAACGAACAATGAACAATCCCATTTCATTTTTTTCATTATTAATTCTTAATTCTTCATTATTCATTGTTTTTTCCAAATCTCTAATTCCTCACACCTCATACCTCAAAGCGGCAAAGCCGCGACCTCATGCCCAACCACTTCCTACTGCCTACTTCCTACTTCCTACTCTTTAGTACCATTCCGCTCTCAGTTTTTCGCGGCGTTCACGGAGGGCGTTCACGACGGAATAAGGCATCTTCATGCAGTTGGGCGGGTAAGCGCCAGATTCGGTATGGAAGTCCGAACCGCCGGTGCCCACAAGACCGAATTTCTGGGCCATTTCCTTATACTTGCGGCCCACGGCTCCCTTCTGGGCGGGACTATAGACTTCAATCCCTTGCACGCCCCATTCCACCATATTCTCGATGAATTCATCGGAAAGGCCCGACTTGTAGGGGTGGGCGAGTACGGCGATTCCGCCGGCATTTTCGATGAGTTTGATGGTCTGCTGTGGGTTCAGGCCCTTCTTTTCGACAAAGGCGACACAGCCGTCACCTAGGTACTTGGTGAAGGCTTCCGAGAAATTGGAGATGTATTCTTCGTCCACCATGGACATGGCGATGTGCGGGCGGCCAATCACTTTACCCTTGCAGTAGCTCACGACCTTTTCGTAGGTAATGTCGATACCCAGGGCGTTCAGCTTCTTGATGATTGCCTTGGCGCGAGTGACACGCTGTTTGGCAAAATCCTGCAGTTCCATGTTCAGGGCGAGGTTCGTCGGGTCGCAGAAATAACCGAGGATATGAATGTCCTTGCCCTGCCACACGGCGGAAATTTCGATGCCAGGAATGATTTCGAGGCCGATTTCCTTGGCAGGTTCTACAGCCAGGTTGTAGCTGTCCAAGTTGTCGTGGTCGGTAATGGAAATGCAACGGAGCCCCTTGCGCTTGCAAAGGGTCAGCAGTTCTTCGACCGAAAGGTTACCATCCGAGAGCTTGGTGTGCATGTGGAGGTCCGCATAGCCACCGCTTTCGGTTATGATGGTGGAATACCCTTTTTGCATCACTTGGCCCCGTAGTAGTATTGGCTAATCAAGGCCGCTTCGCTGGATTGGGCAGGTTTCAGGCACACGTTCAAGAAGGGGAAACAGTTTTCGTCGGCAAAGCCGATTCTGCAACCTGCGCCACAGACTTTAGCCAAGTAAAGGGTGGGGAGGAAGGCTTCGCCCAGGTAAATGCATACATCCGGCTTGTAGGCCCTGAATTTGTATTCCAACTCTTCGAAGGCGTTTTCACCATAGCGACATTCCAGGTCGGTATAGTAGACAGCGGTTGCACGCCTAGCAGAAATCAGAACTTGCTGCGATTCGTGAGCGCAAAGGAGGGCGTTCTTGAAAAATACATCGGGCATAGCACGCACGAATGCGGCCGTTTTTTCCAAGTTACGGTCCAGAAAAACGAGAGTTTTCGGATTCCCTTTCAAGGATGCCGGAAAATCGAACACACCGGAGTCTTCGCCAGCTTGACTTAAAAACCATTTAAACAACGATTCCTTTTTGCTGAATCGTTTAAAAAAGTATTTAAAACTATCCTTAAAATACGGTGACGGTTTCACGTAAACTCCAGTACAAAATTCAACGAAAATATACTAATTTTGCGCCATGCCTAAACAGAAATTCTATGCGATAAAGTCCCCGAACGAAAGCAAAATCGTCATGACTTGGGCCGAATGCGAAAAATTGACCCATGGGGTCAAAGGAGTGCTCTTTAAATCCTTTGGTTCCCGTGCCGAAGCGGAAGCATGGATCTCTGGAATGGAGGCTCCCGTGCCCGAAGGCTTACGCGTTTTTGTAGACGGATCCTTCTCGCCGGGATTTGCGAAATCGGGTTGGGCATTCGTTGTGACCGAAAATGATAAAGAAATCGCCCGCGGTTCTGGCATTACGGCTTTTGATGCTGAAAGTCGTAACATAGACGGCGAAGTGATGGCCTCTTACCAAGCCATGCGCTGGCTCGATGCCAACGACAAATGCGGCGTCATTTGCCACGACTATGAAGGCATTGCGCGTTGGGCCAAAGGCGAATGGCAGGCCAAGAGCAATATCGCCAAGCGTTACGTGGCGGCGGCACAGCCTTACTTGCACCGTGTGAGTTTTGAAAAGGTGGAAGCCCATACCGGTGTCAAGTGGAACGAACTTGTGGACAAACTAGCAAAGGATGCCATTGCCCGCGCCAAGAAATAATTCTTGCAAACAAAGTTTGACGAATTGTAAAAAATGAAGAATCCTGCAAATACTTGTTTGCAGGATTTTGTGTTTTTTTGCAGTTTTGGCCGGTCTGTGACTAAATTTGTTTTGCCGATGTATGTCGGCAATTTGCTATCCACCCGATGGCGAATTTTCAGTTGGGAAGCTCCGCCAGATTCTAGATGCGGCGGGGCTTCTTTATTTCTTGCGGTCTTGCCAGGTGCTTTCGTTAAAGAGCTGACCTTCGGAAAGGCCGTACTTTTCTTGAATTCCGGCCTCGCGGATTGCGTCTTCGATGGTGATTTTTCCGCGAATGGCCTGCGTGTAAATGACAACCTTGCGGCGCACGGTTTCGGCGTCTTCGGTGAGCATTTCAAGGCGGTAGTGGTTGACTCCGGCGGCGTTGAGTTTTGGCAAAAGCTTTAGCGCCGATTGCGGCTTACCTACAAAGAGCGTGTTGCGGCATTCAGCGTCACTCTGCAAGAAGTGGCGTTCGCCCTTATGGTCCAGGATTTCCACCTTATGCTTGGTGCAAATTTTTCCACATTCGGGGAAGCGGCGACCCGTCGTGAGCGCGCGGGCGAAGGCGCAGTATTCCGAATGGAAGGCGGGCATGTACTGGTGCAATGTGAGTTCTAGGCGCTGTCCGTCGATGTTTTCGAGAAGGTCAAAGAGCTGCGTGCTGTTAAGGTCCCAAGAGGGGTGGAGCGTCGAAAGACCCTGCGAAAGGAGCCAGTCGTAGCTTGCGCTGTTGGCGGCGTTCAGGCTGTAGTCGCCCGTGAGCGGGATTCCGCTTTCTTTAAGGATGGAAAGCGCCCCCAGATTTCGCACCAGTGCAAAGTCCGGGCAAAGCCGCAGAATATTCTTGAGGTAATGGCTTTCGCCCGGCTTGTGGATGCGAAGCGTCGCCATGCCCGCCTTGAATCCGAAGTCGCGAATCTGCTGCAGGGATTCGTCGTATTTGACGCCCCAGTCGAAATCCATAATGACGCGGTCAATGTCGAGGCCCTTGAGGGCGGCAATCTGGTCGGGGTTGCGGACGAGTACGCTGATGATCGGGTGCTTGGCGTCGGTGACTGGTGTAGCGGACGCAAAAGTCGTGCCACTGGTAGATGCGCCGGACTTGAACTTGGCGCGGGTGCTTTCGAGGAATGCCTTGCCATCATCCGCCTTAGGCGAAAGAACCTTCCATTGGCAGCGAATTTCATCGAGCTTTTCGGCGGCATTTTGGCGCAGTGTCCTCAGGACTTTTCCCGGGATAAATGCGCCGCGGTCCACTTGAATGTCCAGGTGCTTTAGCTGGTAAGCGGTAGCACTAAGGCCCGAAAGTTCCTTCTGCGCCAAATCATGGAGGGCCTTGTCCGCTTCGTTTTTGCTGCGATTTTCACTGTTGCGTGCGGCTTCAAGGGGTGTTTCAGCCACGACTTCTGCGGAATGATGCAGCCCGTCGCTCATTGTAAGCTTCAGGGGTTCGCCGATTTTCCCGGAAAGAACCATGTTCACGGGGATGCGTTCTTCGAGATTGCGGTCCGTGAAAGTCTTTCGCAGTTCACGTTCGAGCGCAGGGGAGTCGTTGCGGTAAACCTGCATGCCGACAGCGATTTGGCGGGTATCGAAATCACGCCCGAATTCCATACGCAGGTACTTGGGCTCGCCGCGCTTCGGGTGCGGCAAATGGGTGACTTGCGCGGCGTAGAGTCTGCTGCCGATACTTACGCCCAATGCTGCATTTTCGAAGAGGATGCCGTCGCCGGGTTGCGGGTAGGTGGAGCCAACCGATTCATCCAGGGCGACGATAATCTGCCCGCGGTCGGTTTTTGCGACTTGCCCGAGGGCCATGCCATGGTGATTGCTGAAGGTTCCGTTCACCAGCTCCTGATGGTTATCACCATCGAGCCAGCCGGTATTGAGTCCTCGGCTGAAAAGCACTTCTAACGGTTCCATGTCCTTGGAATCGAGCGGAATCTGGTTCAAAGCCTTGCGGTAGGCGCGGGATACGGCAGCAACATATTCGGGGCTCTTAAGGCGGCCTTCGACTTTTAGCGAATTTACGCCGATTTCTTCCAATTCGTCCAATTTCGGAAGGGCGCACAGGTCGCGAGTGCTAAAGAGGTATTGGGCGTCGGTGTCGCGGAATTCCTTGCCGTCCACAAAAATGCGGTAGGGAAGGCGGCAACTTTGGGCACACTGGCCGCGATTGGCGCTGCGTCCGCCAAAATTTTCGCTGGTCAGGCACTGGCCCGAATAGCTCACGCAAAGGGCCCCGTGAATAAAAACTTCGAGTTCCAGGTCGGTTCCACCCTTGATGGCTGCGATTTCTTTGACCGAAAGTTCGCGGGCGAGAACGGCGCGGTTAAAACCGATGGATTTTACCAGATTGACGCCTTCGGCGCTTGCAAGCGTCATCTGGGTGCTGGCATGAATCTCTTGCTGCGGGGCAATGGCACGGATGAGTCTGGCCAGACCGATGTCCTGAATAATGAAGGCATCGGGCTCCAGGGAGATGATTTTCTCCAGAAATTCGGGCAATTCCCAAAGTTCTCGCTCGAAAACCAGCACGTTCATGGCCAAGAAGGTGCGGACCCCGCGAATGCGGGCGTAGCGGATCATGTCACGGACATCGTCGAACGTAAAGTCTTCGGTGCGGCCTCGGGCGTTCCAGTGGGGGACTCCAAAGTAAACCGCATCGGCTCCGTTTTTAACGGCGGCTTCGAGCATTTCACGGGTTCCCACCGGCAAAAGCAGTTCCGGCGATGTCGTTGCGCTAATCATATAGACAAAGATAGAAAACTTGGTATAATTCTTCTTTTTTTTTCTATATTCTGCGCATGAAATTCAAAATTACTTTATCTGCAATCCTCTTTTCTGTTTTCGCTGTTTTTTCCCTTTCTGGCTGCACCGACGAGGCCACTTTGGCCGAAATGAACCGTCTTGCACAAGAAAATGCGATTCTTTTGAATAAGGTGGATTCTTTAAAGAAAAACCTCGATTCTTTGACCGCTTACGGCGATTCTGTCAAAAAATCGCTCGAAAAGCTCGATATGCATCCTTAAACCGCCACCGGCAGAGCGGTTTTGGGGATATTTCTTAACCGTCAATCCCCAATCATTTAACAGTTTTGTTATATTTGCGCCCGTGGCTCACAATGGCCTTCTGCTGCGGCAGAGGCCCCTTAAATAGTTTCGCTGGCCCAATTTGCCCGAAACCTTATCGCCGTCAAGCCTCTCAGGAGGCGCTAGTAAGATGGCTTTAAGCACACACAAACACGAACCAGCCACACCGCCTGCGGGTTTATTTCCAGCCTGCACCTGCGGTCAACCCTTACTTATGAGGTGCCCCGAATGGAATACATCGCACTCGCACTCTCACTCGTTGCAGTGATTCTGTGCATCGTTATCCTCACGAAGGTTAACAAGCTCCTTACCATGCTTCGTACCCCGATTTTCAAGAAGCTCACCCCGGACATGAACTTGAAGCCGGCTTCCCGTCGCCCGATCAGCGCACAGGAAATGGCTCAGCGCGGTGAACGCAAGGAAAATCGCCAGAACAACAATGGCAAGGACCGTCCTGCTAAGGAAAATCGCGAAAATCGCGCCGCTGACAAACAGCAGCAGCCCGCTCGCGACCGTAATGAACAACGTGACCGTGGCAACCGCCGCGATCGTCGCGACCGCCGCGAAGGCCGTCGCGAACAGAACGTTGAAGCTCAGAACGTAGCTGCCGAAGCCCAGGCTCCCGCAGCTGCAGCTCCCGCCGTCGAAGCCGCTCCGGCCGCAGCTCCTGAAGCTCGCCGCCCGCTCGCTCCGCGTATTCCGGTTGAAACTCCGGCCGCTCCTGCCGTTGAAGCCCCGGTCGCTGCCCCTGCAGCACCTGCCGCTGAACCCGCAGTCGAAGCCGTCGAAACCACCTTCGATCCGTCCAAGGTCCGCTACGGCCGCCGCAACGTGATCAAGAAGGCTCCGGAACTCGCCGACGAAGACTAATTGAGCACGCGTTTATAACGCTAAAAAATCCCTCGGTTCTTACCGAGGGATTTTTAATTTATATAAAGCAGCGGCGCGACGATTATTCCTAACCACTAACCACTGTCTACTGCCTACTTCCTACTAGAATTCCACGAGGCCCTTGTCGGCGTCGGCGAGAATCACCTTGGTCGCCATGCCCACGAACAGGCCGTGGCCCACGATACCCACGATGTGTTCCAGGTCGCGGGCGAGCTTGTCCGGATTCTCGATAATGCCGAACTTGGCGTCTGCAATCAGGTTGCCGCTGTCGCTAATCACCGGGCCGTCCTTGCCGGGAGCACCCATACGCACCTTGAGGTCGCCGCCGAGCTTCTTCACTCGTTCGGTCACCACGGCGATAGCGCCTGGGATGATTTCCAGCGGTACTGCGAACTTTTCGCCGAGCTTGTTCACCTTCTTGCCGCTGTCCGCGATAATCACGTAGTTGTCCGTCATCGAGGCAACGATCTTTTCGAGCAGGTGGGCAGCGCCACGGCCCTTGATCAAATTGCGCTGGTCGTCGATTTCGTCGGCACCGTCGATCACCATGTCCAGGTGAGAAACTTCGCCCATTTCCTTCAGCGGAATGCCGAGGCTACGGCACTGCAGCGTGGTGCTCCAGCTCGTGCTTACGCCAACCACATGCAGGCCTTCCGTCTTGATACGCTCGGCAAGGCGGTTCACCATATGGGCGGCGGTGCTACCCGTTCCAAGACCCACGGTCATGCCGTCTTTGATCATATCTGCCGCGCGAACGCCTGCAGCCTTCTTGAGTTCGTCCATCGATGCCATTAGCGCCATCTCCTGTTGTGGTTGTTGTCGTCAAAATCTTCGCCGTCGGCTCCGTCGAAGCCGTCGTCAAAATGGTCAAAATCTTCTTCGCGGTCGGGGTAGCCGGTTTCGAGCTCGGTAAAACTCGGTTGCTCGATAGCGACCACCGTCACGTCAAAAGTCAGGTCCTTGCCCGCAAAGGGGTGGTTCCCGTCCACGACCACCGTGTCCTTCTTGATTTCCTTAATCGTGTAGATTCCGTCGGATTCCTCGTCGTCGTCCAGGTTCAGCCCGTCCACGAACTCATCGGCCGTTTCCGGCAGCTGGAATTCGCGCACGTCCTCGTCCATGTACATCTCGAGCTCCATGCCGAGCCAAATTTCGCCCACCTCGCGGAGTTCGTCCTTCGGGACCTCCATCACCAAGTCGGGGCGGTAGGGGCCATAGCCCTGTTCGAACGGAATATCGACAGAAAAACTTTCATTCAAGTGACGGCCTTCCAGCGCGTCTTCAAGCCCCGGAATAATGTTGTTGAACCCGTGAATGTACACGAACGGGTAGCTCGTGGGCACTTCTTCGAGAATCTTTCCGGTGCGTTCCTTCAAGGAATAGGCAATGCTGACCTTCAGCTTGTCTTGAATCATTTCCATACGCGCGCAAATATAGTTAAAAATGGGGGGGAAGAATCCGCCTGCTCCGCACGCCATATATGGAATCGGCGGCCTTTCGACCGCCACGTTTGTTTAAAGATTTACTTCAAGTTGCGAATTTTAGCTTCCGGAAGTCCCGTATAAGAAACAATCTTTTGAAGAGGCTCTTTATTTTCAAGCATTTTCTTCGCAATATCCATTTTCGTCGAATACTCGGCTACAGCCCGGTCGAAATCGCTCATGTCTACAGTCATAAGATACCTCGAACTGAAATTACATAATTTCACCTCGTTTTGCAAGAGCTTGAACACGGGATCGTTCGCAAATTCACTGAAATCGGCTTCGCGATTCAACGTGTCAATAGCACGGAGCCACTGAGCCAAGCGGCAGTTGTCGCCGACATAGTCCTTCGCGTTCTTGAGAAACTTCGCCACTTCAACCAACGTCACTGTCTGGCGGTCAAAGTAAACCTCCTGTTCCTGATTTTTTAGCTGCACCGTATGGCGATAATTCGGCGACTTCGCGAACGCGTCAAAGAACTGGAAACTGACCACGTGCAAGTTTTCGAGTTGCGGAACTTCGCCCTGTTTCACCATATTGTTTGTAAGGCGGGCCACGTAAAGGACAAGACGATCCTTGAACAAGGAATTGCTGTCCTCGTGTTGTACCTCAATCGAAATGCGGTCACGCGGTGCATCTGATCCGCGATCATTCGTCAGCAAAATGTCCGGTTCGATACTGTGGTAACCAAGCTCGCCAGGAATGAATGGGTTCACGAGCTTCGGATTAGCGATGCGGTCCGAGCCGATCAAGCCCAGAGCCGCATTCACAAGGTCCGTCGTGAGAATCAGGTTCTTTTCATTGGCAAGGATTTTCTTGATGCATCCGTCGTTGTAGAAATACACGTTCCTGTGTTCGTATTGTTTGACAAATGCGTCGATGTCCTGCCCGTTATCGTTTGCGTTCCTGAGTTTGCCGAGAAATTGAGCAAAATCGTTTCTTTCCATTATTTTTTCCTAAACCGGGGAACAGCCCCCGAAAAGCGAATAGAGAGTTGTCCCTATCTTTATATATACACGCTTTTTTAGGCAAAATTGAGACTGAATTCAATGTAAAAAGATGTTAAATCCAGTTCTAGCGAAGCCAAATCTTGCTCAAGCGAACATACAACCTTCGTTGGATTTTCTAATGGCCAGTTGCAAGTATCTGCAATGTATGAAACTGATGTACGAGTATATCCGCAAATCTATACTTCTAGCAGTTTTCGACCAATTTTATGGATTTCGTCACAAATCATTTTCTGACGTTCCGGTGATGGGTGCTTTTATTACTATATTACAGCCATGCTATACGGTATTTGTTCTGATATCCATTCTAACGCGGTGGCTTTCGAGGCGGTTCTTGCCTCTATGAAGGACAACGGGGTAGAACGGAGGGTTTGTCTTGGTGATTTAGTGGGTTATGGTGCTGATCCTGACGAAAGCGTTCGTCTGGCTCGCGAAAATATGGACATTTGCATTATCGGTAACCACGACAGCGTGGCGATCAAGCATGAGTCCAGCGCCGGATTCAACCCCTATGCCAAGCAAGCCATCGAATGGACGCAGAACCACTTGTCGGAAGATTCGATTTCGTATTTGCGTTCGCTGCCGTACATTTGCGAAGAAAACGATATTTGCTTTGTGCACGCCTCTCCGCTTTCGCCTGCGGACTGGGTGTACGTGACCGAACTCGAAGATGCTCTCGATGCCTTTGAGCATTTCAAGGGCCGCTACTGCTTTGTGGGCCATACGCACAGTCCGGTAATTGTGGCGAGCCGCCCGAACGCAATCCCCAAGATTCTGGACGAATACGAATACAGAATCGAGGACACGGAACGCCTGTTGGTGAACGTGGGCAGCGTAGGCCAGCCGCGTGACCGCGATCCGCGCTCCTGCTGGTGCCTGCTGGATACTGAGACCATGTGCGTGCGCTTGATTCGCGTCGATTACGATGTGTTCGAAACGCAGGAACGCATGAGAAAGGCCGGCATGCCGAGCTTCCTCATCGACCGCCTCAGTGTGGGCAGGTAAATAGTAGACAGTAGGAAGTAGACGGTAGACAGTAACTTCCTATTTCTAACTTCCAACTTCCTACTTCTAACTTCCTACTAAATCATGAAATGGGTTCTCGCTGTTTTTGGTAAGGCTGGTTCGCCGTTCATTGCCGACGAGGTCGACAAGTATGTCAAGCGTTTGCGTGGGGGAATGTTCCCGCTCGAAGTCGTGGAACTCAAGGAATCCAAGATAGACGACCGCGTGCAGGCGTTGGCGCAGGAAGCGGCCCTGTTCGACAAGAAATTCCCGAAGTCCGAATACAAACGCGTTATTTTGTCCGAAGAGGGCAAGTTGATGGACACGGTCAAGCTGTCGGATACGCTCCGGGATCGTTTTCCGGGAAATATCGTGTTCTTGATCGGATCGGCTTACGGCATCGACGAGAACCTGAAAAAGACGGCCGACTTGCTTCTTTCGCTTTCGCCGTTGACGTTTACTCATGACCATGCCCGCGTGCTTTTCGCCGAACAGCTTTACCGCGTTCAGATGGTCATGCAAAATCATCCTTATCACCATAGATAATCGCCTGCGCTAAACTAAATTTTTTTGATTTTTATCAAAAAATCCCTTGACAAGACCCCTAATTAATTCTATTATTGTGCGCGTCCTAAGCGACTATGGATGATTAGCTCAGTTGGTAGAGCAGCTGACTCTTAATCAGCGGGTCGCAGGTTCGACCCCTGCATCATCCACGAAAACCTCTCCTCACGGAGAGGTTTTTTACTATATTTGGCGCCATGAATTCCGAAATCGAAAAACGCCGCACTTTTGCTATTGTCAGCCACCCTGACGCGGGTAAGACCACCATCACCGAAAAGTTCCTCTGGTACGGAAACGTGATTCGCGAAGCGGGCCACGTGCGCGCCAAGGCAAACCGCAGCTACACGGTGAGTGACTGGATGAAGATCGAACAGCAGCGTGGTATTTCGGTTTCGAGTTCCGTGCTGAATTTCCCGTTCGAAGGTTGCATGTTCAACCTGGTCGATACCCCGGGGCACCAGGACTTCTGCGAAGACACCTACCGCGCCCTGACCGCTGTGGATGCCGCCCTCGTGCTTATCGATAGCGTGAACGGTGTGGAAAAGCAGACCATCAAGCTTATGGACGTGTGCCGCATGCGCCATACGCCCATCATCACGTTCATCAACAAGATGGACTTGGATGGCCGCCACGTGCTCGACCTGCTCGACGAAATTGAAAGCATCTTGAAAATCAAGGTCGCCCCCTTTACGCTCCCCATTGGCGTGGGTAAGCTTTTCAAGGGCGTGTATTCCATTGCCGAAAACACATTCCATACCTTCAATAAAGAAGAAGGCCATCAGGAAATCATCCAGATGGATGGCCCGGACGATCCGCGCCTCGTAGAAATGTGCGGCGAAAACTGGGTCGCTCAGTTCAAGGAAGAATACGAGATGGTGACCGGTGCCATGGACCCGTTCGACCACGAAAAGTTCCTGAAGGGCGAAATGTGCCCCGTGTTCTTCGGTTCTGCGGTGAACAACTTCGGTGTGCGCCAGCTGCTGAACGCCTTTGCGAAGCTTGCGCCGCCCCCGATGGTGCGCGAAACCGACAAGCGCCCGGTAAGCCCCGACGAAAACGCCTTCAGCGCCTTCGTGTTCAAGATTCAGGCCAATATGGATCCCAAGCACCGCGACCGTACAGCATTCCTGCGCATTTGCTCGGGTAGCTTTACTCGTGGCGAAAAGGTTTTCCATGTGCGTACGGGCCGCGAAATCCGCTTGGCTGCTCCGACAGCATTCCTCGCCAAGGACAAGGAAGTGATCGATCACGCCTGGGCGGGCGATATCGTGGGTATTAACGACCCGGGTCTGTTCCGCATTGGCGATACGTTGACTGACGGCGAAAAAATCAACTTTACCGGCATTCCGGATTTTGCTCCGGAACACTTCGCCCGCGTAACGCTCCTGAACCCGCTTAAGTCTAAGCAGATGGCGAAGGGCCTTGCCGAACTGAGCGAAGAAGGTGCAACCCAGCTGTACGAACCGCTCAAGTCCGCTATTCCTGTGATTGGCGTGGTGGGCGAGTTGCAGTTCGACGTGCTCAAGTTCCGTCTGCAGAGTGAATACGGCGCCGACGTGTCGCTGGACCGCGTGCCTGCTCACGGAATCCGCTGGGTGTCTGGCCCCGAAAAGGATGTCGCCAAGTTCGCCGAAGAATACGCGATGGACTGCATGATGGACAAGGAACGCAACCTCGTTTGCCTGTTCCCCAACGAATACCGTCTGAACCTCGCTATCAAGAACTACGAGAACTTGACGTTCGCCGCTACCTCGCAGGGCTAGATTTAAGGTAAAATTGAAAATTTTACTTGCATAGGCTCCGGTCTGAATATACATTTAGAATGGTGTTCGGATTGGAGTCTTTATGAATTTTACGGGGTCGCTTAAACTCCTTACTGTTTCTGCTTTTTTGACGGCTTGCCTTGCGGGCAATGCCTTTTCGGCTGTTGAATACACTTTGCACAAGTCTGCGAATCCGACTGCCGACGAGCAAGATGCCTACAAGCGAATCACGACGGTAATGGATTCTGCAGTCAAGCTTTACAATACCTATTCGAATCTTTCGAAGTACATCAACGTGTATTACGCACCGGGCGTGCCCACGGCCGAAGCCAGCAGCAACGGTGACTTGCGCTTTGGTGAAAACCGCAGCTACATGGTGGTACCGACAGCCATGCACGAGATGGGACACACGATGGGTATCGGGACCACGTCGGAATATGCGGCAACGTGTGTAGATGGAGTCTTCAGGAACGACAAAGTTCAGGCGAAACTTCGTGAGATGGATGGCCCGAACGCGGAACTCCATTGCGACCGTCAGCATATCTGGCCCTACGGTTTGAACCAGGCGAGCGAAGCCAAGTCCGAGCAGGACCTGATCAACCATGTGATTCTCGTGGAAACCATTTACCAGCAACTGTTCAAGGTGGCGTTTTTCAAAGAGGGGAGAATCAAGTCTCTTGGCGATACCAAGAAGTGCATGGGGATTACTTCGAGTAACGCTCTGGAATTGATGGATTGTAAGGATACGGCGACCTTCGTGAAGATTTTCTCGGTGGGCGACAACCCGGTTACATACTACATTCAGCTCGGGAACCGCGTCGTGGATATCCCGAACGAATCCACAGCGGCTGGCATTAGAGCGGCGACCTACGGTTACAATGGCGGCGCTCACCAGCGGTATGTATTTGAAGGCGCTCCGGTCAATACACCGAACGCATTCTACCTCAAGAATTACAAGAGCGGGCATTATCTGCAGTCGGTGGAAAATACCGTCGTGCAGAATCCGAAACAGCAGAACGATTCGTTCATCTGGCAGATTCAGGAAACTATCGAGGAAGATACTTCGGCTACAGACACTTCAGCTGCAGATACCTCTGTCGCGGATACGAGCAAGAAGGATACTTCCAAGACGGCTATTGCTGCAAGGCAAATTGTA
Organism: Fibrobacter sp. UWT2; assembly: GCF_900142545.1. NCBI lineage: Bacteria > Pseudomonadati > Fibrobacterota > Fibrobacteria > Fibrobacterales > Fibrobacteraceae > Fibrobacter > Fibrobacter sp. UWT2. The sequence goes on from NZ_FRBF01000002.1 coordinate 215,417, forward strand.
CACACGCAGCAGCTCCGGTTGCCGACGAGAACCTTCGACCTGAAGGGACGCGCCGTTCGCAAGCAGACGCTAAGCCGCGGGCGCGGAACGATTCTATTTAACAGGTGAAATCAATTTTAAAAGCTAATTCCGAACCAAGTTCAGGGTGACTTGAAAAACGAAAAAGACCTTTCAGAGAAAGGTCTTTTTTCGCGGGATAGACGAGGCTTGAACTCGCAACCTCCGGCGTGACAGGCCGGTGCTCTAACCAAAATTGAGCTACCACCCCAAATCGTTTCCGATTTTCGGTAGTGGGCGATAACGGATTCGAACCGCTGACATTCTGCTTGTAAGGCAGACGCTCTGAACCAACTGAGCTAATCGCCCGAAAGGGTTTACTTGTCCTGATTCTTGCCCTTCCAGAGGATTCCGACCGGAATCACAACCAGGTAGGCGGCAACCAAGATAAGCGGTGCAACCGTGAGGGAAACCGGATTGTCTGCAGGGCCAGTAGCGAGGCAGATGAAACCGATCACGAGGAGCAACACACCGAGAGCAATCAGAATGATATTCTTTTTATCCATCAGTAAGTCCTCATCTCAAGATTACGAAGCCAAATATACAAAGTTTACGGCGCTTGTCAACCGATTTACGGCTAAAAAACGCACTTTTTTTGCTCTGTGAGCAATAAACGCCTCGTATTAACGAGGCGTGGTTGCGAGAGCGAGCGCTCGGGGGACGTACTTAGTAGATTGGGCGCGAGCGGTCTATTTTTGTCCGGGGTACTTCACGCGAGTATGGTACGTTCCGTCCAAACTATCCAGGAATGCCCGTTCGAGCTTGAAAAGTTCCCTAATCGACAGGTTACATTCGTTGAACTGGCCTTCAGTAAAGCGGCTTTCAATGGTCTTGTGAATCATCGCAGCCAAGGCTTCCGGGCTAGTATCCGTCATGGAGCGGCTTGTAGCTTCAATGATGTCTGCAAGCATCAGAATGGCAGTTTCCTTGCTCTGCGGCTTCGGGCCCTTGTAGCTATAATCTTCGACCTTGACTTCTTCGCCGGTTTCCTTAGCGTTTTCAAGAGCCTTATGGTAGAAGTACTGAATAATCGAAGAGCCGTGATGTTCGCGAATACCGGCAGCCACCAGCGACGGAATGTTGTATTCATTAGCAAGGGCCGTACCCTGTTCTACGTGTCCGGTAATAATCTTCACGGACTGCAGCGGGTCGATGTTGTTATGCGGGTTGATTCCCTGCTTCTGGTTTTCAGTGAAGTATTCAGGGCGCATCGTCTTGCCGATATCATGATAAAGCGCCATCACGCGCACCAACAGGGAGTTGGCCCCGATGCTTTCGGCGACGTGTTCAGCAAGGTTCGAAACCTGGATACTGTGGTGGAATGTACCCGGAGCGTATTCGGAAATACGCTTGAGGGCCGGACGGTTAAAGTCCGACATTTCCATAAGCGTAAGCACCGTGGTGATACCGAAGATACGTTCCATCAAGTGTATCAAAGCCACAGAAGTGAGGGCGTAGCAAAGCACGATGTTGGCACTGGCAGCAATCAGGTTCTGGTAGAAGGCTTCCAGAGAAAGGCGGTTGCGCAGCAGGAACATGACGCTAATGGCAGCGGCCATGGCGAGAATACCCACGATAATTCCATACACGAACTGGACTCTGTAACGCATACGGGCAATAGGAGCCGTCGCAACAAAGGTCACGGCAATGGCGCAAATCATAGCGGCCAAGTCGTAGCCGTTCAAGATGCCAAAAATCATGGACGAGAATACGGCGAAGGCAATGCCGATGCGGCGGCCGTAAAGCACCGTAGCCGTAATGGGAGTAAAGGCAAAGGGGTAAAGCCACATGAAGTCCAGGTTCTCGGGAATAATCGAAATCTCGAGGCTTTTGATGCTTCCGGACATGTGGTGGAATCCCCAGAAAGTGAAAATCTGCAACAGGGCCAGCGCAATCAAGCTCCACAGCTGACGAGAGGTCCTGAACATTCCGCGAGACGGGGAATTATAAAGGAACAAGAAGAAGAACGTGACAATCAGAACGAAGATAAGTGCGTTACCGTAAATAGCGGTAAAGGTCTTGGAGTTTTCTTCTTTCTGCTGGGCGCGTTGCAAGGCGTCGATCTTTTCGAGGATTTCCTTGGTGATGGGCGCACCTTGTGCCACGATTTCCATGCCGCGCGGCACCATGCCCTTAATGAGGGTCACCTTGTTACGGGCTTCTTCGCGGCTAGCAATCGTTTCTTTTTCGAGGTAGAAAACGTTCGGCATCATGAACACGAACAGCGTTTCGTAGAAGGCACTCAAGAGGCCCTGTTCGTTCGGGAAACTCATCTGGAGCTGAGCGAAAGCTTCGTCGATGCGGCGGCGGAGGGGCTGGATGTTGCTTGCTTCGATGGTAGTCTTTTCGTTATCCTTGATTAAAGTAATGTTCGGCTTGGAATAGACGATGTACTTGAAATCTTGCAGGTTATAGTTATCGCGGTAAAGCTGGGCAGCTGTTTCGGTACTGGCGATAAAGGTATTCGAAACACCTGCCTGAAGCATGCGGTTGAATACGTTCATGAGCGAGTCACGGGCCTTGGAATTCAAGCTCAAGGGCTTAATTGCCGATGTAGAAATACGCTGCTTCAAGACTTCGTAGATGCGGGATGCCTGTACCACCTTGGACTGCAGCGTCGAATCGCTTTCGCCGCTGGCAGTCAGCTGGTTGATTTGAATCTGCAGGGATCCGTACTGAGCGAGTTTGTGCAGGAACAGTTTGAGATCTTCGGAAACGCGATTGGTTTCGTCGCTGTTGTAACCGAAAATGGCGTTCACCTTTTCGGCGGCGCGAGTCTTTTCGGCTTCGATTTCCTGTTCCGACTTGGGAACTTCGAAGTTGATGGGAGCGACAATGGTACGCGTACTCACCTGGCCCAAATGCGGGCGTTCAGACTGGAGCGCAATATTCTTATCGGGGAAAAGGAAGATTGCCGCGGCGACAACCAGGACCCAGCCGATAATTAAATGAAATCTCATCTGTTTCTTTTTCATAGGAGCTTATTTCTCCTTTTCATATGCGTTCAAAATATCTTTCACGAGCGGGTGGCGAAGCACGTCGGTGGCTGTAAATTCCACTTGCGCAATTCCATGAATTCCCTTCAGAAGTTTCATGGCGTGCATCAGGCCCGACTTTTGGCCCTTGCCCAAATCCACTTGGGTGGCGTCACCTGTAATAATAGCTTTGCTGTGCGGACCAAGGCGGGTAAGGAACATTTTCATCTGTTCCGGCGTGGTGTTCTGGGCTTCGTCCAGAATGATAAAGGCCCGTTTGAGGGTGCGTCCGCGCATGTAGGCGAGGGGAGCCACTTCAATGGCCCCGGTTTCTTCGTATTTGCGGAGCTTTTCCACAGGCAAAAGTTCCGACAGGCTGTCGTGGATGGGGCGCAAGTACGGAGCGATTTTTTCTTTCAAGTCACCGGGCAGGTAGCCCAGAGATTCTCCGGCTTCGACGGCCGGGCGGACAAGGCAGATTCGTTCTGCCTCGTGGCGTTCCAAGCTGGAAACCGCAAGAGTCACCGCCAAGAAGGTCTTGCCGGTTCCGGCAGGGCCTTTCGCGAAGATGATGTCATTATGTTCGACTGCCCGTACCAGTTCGGCCTGGGCTTTGGTCTTTGCAAAGACAGAAACTCCCATGCGGTTTCTGAAAATGGGCGTAGTGGGAATAGCCCCGCTATGGTCATCAAGAGAAACATCGGTGGGGTCAAGCATGCGTTCCAGTTCGGTGGCGGTAAGCACCTTGCCGTGTCGGGCAGCCATTTTCAGTTGATCTAGAACGGCAAATACACCCGTCGTATCGCTATTTTCGTTTGCGATAATCCTAAGCCCCGGAAGCCTTGTCTGTATTTCAACACAAAAACGGCTCTCCAATAAGCGGAAAACCGTTTCGTTTTCGCCTGAAATCGTTCGTTTCAGGTCGTCCGATAATGAATAGCGTAATTCGTTCATCGAGAACGTGTCAGCTATAAATTATTCCTCGGAAGCAGGAGCTGTAGAGATACCGAGCTTGTTTTTGGCTTCGAAGATTTCCTTGCGGAGCTTGTGGTTTTCTTCGGTAATGGCGACAGCTTCGTCTTCGGTCTTTTTCAGCTTGTTTTCGTCAATCTTTTCCTTCGGAGCAGATCTCTGAGCGGAGGGCGTTCCGCTATCGTCGCCATAATCTTCGTCGCTAGAAGAACCACCGGAAGAGCCGGCGCAAGCGGTGAACAGTGCTACAGTTGATGCTGCAAGGATCAATTTCCAATTTTTAAAAAGAGACATTTAATCAGGCTCCATTCTAGTCTGTGATGCCTCAAATGTATATAATTTAAAGCAAAAGCGGTGCGAAAAAGGTAAATTTATACCGAAATTTTACCTATTTAGAGGCAAAAAAATGGTCGAAAAGTCAATTTATAAGCCCTATTCGCAAGTTTTTATATCGTCTGACCGCTACAATTCCAAGAATTTGTACAGAAAACGCCGCAAGGCCATGCTCAAGGAACTCGATTCGTTCTGCGTTTTTGCAGGAATCCCCATGGATCCCGGTACTGAAGAAGCTTACGTGCAAATTTGGAATAAGATGGTGCAGGAACCGGCCTTCATGTTCCTGACAGGAATCAATCAGGCGGGTTGCTACCTGCTGCTCGATCCGATGACCGATGAAGAAATCCTATTCGTGCCGCCCAAGGACCCGTTCAAGGAATTCTGGAACGGCAAGCGCCTGGGCTTTTTGGAAGGCGATAACGAAGTTGCCCGCATTACGGGAATCCAAGATGTTCGCCCTGTAGATGAACTCATGGATACGGTGGTTGCCCGCGCGAAAAAGCTTCCGAAGGGGAGCTACGCTTACGCCTACTACTTTGAGAAGTTCAAGGAAGACCACAACGACCGGTTCAGGCACCAGCTGCTCAAGGCGCTCAAGCCTACAGGAATCAAGCTCAAGAGTGCAGCTGCTCTGCATTGGTCGCTTCGACTCCCGCTGGAACCTGAACGCATTATGGATGCCGAGGCGGCGCAGGCGGTAACGAATAACGCCTTCCGTAAGGTGCTCGCCGAAATGAAGACTTTCAAGACCGAACGCGATTTGGGCTTGAAGTTGGATTATGAAATGCAGCGTGAAAGCGACGGTGACTTGGCTTTCCCGACCATTGTGGCTGGCGGCGCAAATGCATGCTGCTTGCACTACGTCAAGAAAGACGAACCGTTGAAGGCGGGGGAGCTGGTGCTCTTGGATTTTGGCATTCGCATCGGAAGCCTGCATAGCGATATTTCCCGCACCATTCCTGTCTCCGGCAAGTTCAGCCCGCTACAGAAATTGCTGTATCAGATAGTGCTTGATTCTCAGGTTGAATACCAGAAGCATGTGCGCCCGGGCGTATCTCTCAAGGAAATCGGGATGGTTCCTTGGGACTACATTATGCAGGAATTGGAAACCCGCTTGGTTAAAGGCGCGAAGGGTTCGTACAAATTATTGTATGACAAGCGCCCGCACGGGGTAAGCCATTTTATCGGCGAACAGATTCACGAAGGCGAACCGGGAACCCGCTCCTTGGATACTGTCCTCAGACCGGGAATGCTGATTTCTTGCGAGCCGGGGCTCTACGGCGAATTCAAGGCGACCATTGCCGGCAAGACTTACCGCGAAAAAATCGGTATCCGTATCGAAGACGACCTGCTAATTACCAAGGACGGATTCAGGAACATTTCTGAAGATATCCCAAAAACGGTCGATGATTTGGAACGGCTGATGAAAGGTTGATTTTTTATCGGTTTCTCTCGTCTCTCGCCTCTCGTCTCTCGTCTAATTTCTAAATTTAGCCCGTAAAATTTTAAAAGGCAAAAACCATGAAACTCTCCAAGTACTTTTACGTGACGCTCCGCGAAACGCCGAGCGATGCCACCATGCCCTCCCACATCTTCCTCATGCGCGGCGGCTACATCAAGCCCGTCTCTACCGGTATCTACTCCATGATGCCCATGGGTTTCCGCGTGATCCAGAAGATTGTGAACATCATCCGCGAAGAAATGAACAAGATCGGTGGTATCGAAGTGGACCTGCCGGTGGTGCAGACCGCTGAACTCTGGAGCGAATCGGGCCGTTACCAGGCCATCGGCGAAGAACTGCTCCGCTTCAAGGATCGCAACAACCACAACATGGTGCTTGCCATGACGCACGAAGAGGCCATGACCGACCTCGTGCGCTACGTGCTCAACAGCTACAAGCAACTGCCGGTGATGCTCTACCAGTTCAAGACCAAGTACCGTGACGAAGCCCGTGCCCGCGGTGGTCTGATCCGCGTCCGCGAATTCTTGATGAAGGATGCCTACAGTTTCCACACCAGCCAGGAAGACCTCGACCGTCACTACCAGGAAGAATACGACGCCTACCTGCGCATCTACCGTCGCGTGGGCATTGAACCGGTGGTGGTGCAGAGCGATACGGGCATTATGGGCGGTAAGGTCGCTCACGAATTCATGCTCGACACTCCGAACGGCGAAGACTACTTGATTCTCTGCAAGAAGTGCGGCTACCAAGCCAACCGCGAAATCGCCAAGTTCCAGCGCGTGCCGTTCAAGGGCGACGAAAATGCAGCCCTCGAAAAGGTCGCCACGCCGAACAGCGAAAGCATCGACGAACTCACCAAGTTCCTGAACGTGCCTGCCGAATCTACTGCCAAGTGCGTGTTCTTCGACTTCGAAGGCAAGCTCATCACGGTGGTGGTTCCGGGCAACCTCGACGTTTCCGAAATCAAGCTCCACAACCTCTTGAAGGCCAAGGAACTCTACCCGGCCGAAGACAGCCTCATCAAGGCCTGCGGCATGGTTCCGGGCTTTGCTTCCCCGATTAACGCACACGACACCCGCATCATCGTGGACGAAGCGATTGCCGATTCCTTCGACCTCGTGACGGGTGCCAACGAAGAAGGCTTCCACTTCAAGCATTGCAACCCGAAGCGCGACTTCCCGAAGTTCGAAGTGGCCGACATCGCCGAAGCATCCGAAGTCTGCAAGTGCCCCTGCTGCGGCGAGCTCCTCACCGAGACCCGCGGCATCGAAATGGGCAACATCTTCAAGCTGGGCACCAAGTTCTCTGAATCCATGGGTGCGAAGTTCCTCACCGCCGAAAAGACCACCGCTCCCGCCATCATGGGCTGCTACGGCATCGGCGTGGGCCGCCTGATGGCATCCGTCGTGGAAAACAGCCACGACGACTTCGGACCGATTTGGCCCAAGTCCATCGCTCCGTTCCAAGTGGAAATCGTCCCCATCGGCAAGGAAGCTGAACTCGTTGAACTCGCCGAAAAGTTCGAGAAGGAACTCGAAGCAGCCGGCATCGACGTACTCGTGGACGACCGCGACGAACGCCCGGGCGTGAAGTTCAAGGACGCCGACCTCTGGGGTTCTCCGGTGCGCATCGCCATCGGCAAGAAGGGACTTGCCAACGGCGAAGTCGAATGGAAGTTCCGCAACGAAAAGGAATTCTCCATGGTCAAGGTCGAAGACGTTGTCGCCAAGGCCAAGGCTTACTTCGCTGAATAATCCTAATTTATAAGCAAACAACCCCCTGTAGTAGCCCGCTACAGGGGATTTTTCTATATTTCCTCTCGAAAAAATTTCTCTAAGGAGATTCAAATGGACATGAAGAAGATTGCTCTTGGTTCTGCAGCATTGGCTGCATTTGGTCTTATGGCTTGCAATGGTGAAAAGGCTATTGAAAAAGCTCCGGCCTCCATTAATGCCAATACGACTGATGACCAGAAATTTGCCTATATGCTGGGTGCCCAGTTCGGTGGCCAGAACTTCACGATTATTCCGCGCCAGATGGGTGAAGAACTTTTCCAAGACGCCGTTATCCAGGGTGTTCTTGACGATGTGAAGTCTAGCAAAGACACGAACTTCAAACCCCAGATGATTCCGGATTCCCTGCAGGCTATTAGCCAGCGCTACTCTACGATCGCTCGTAAGCGTTACGAAGAAACTCGCCCGGATAGCGCTATGATGGCCGAAGGCAATAACGAAAAGATCAAGGCTTACATTGATTCCGTGGCCCGCGCTCAGCCGATTGCAAAGGCTCCGGCTTCTACTGGTGCCGCTATTACTATTGCTGCCGATTCTCCAGACAACACCAAGTTCTCTTACCTGCTCGGTCTTCAGTTTGCACACCAATTTATCAATATCGGTAACCAATTCCAGACCGAATTCGATGTGGACTACTTTATTTTGGGTATCAAGGAATCTGCCGCCAAGGTTGCTGATTCTACTTACACGCTCCAGCTCCCGCAGGATTCTCTCAATGCCATTGGCCAGCGCTACCAGCAGAAGATGCAGGATTTGCGCGCTGAAGCCATCAAGAAGCAGCAGGAAGAAGAAGCCAAGCTGAAGGAAGAAATTGCTCCGCTCCGCGGCGATACGCTTGCTAACGGTATGCCGCAGAAGTTCAACACGAAGGTAAAGGCTACCAAGATTTCTGTGGACAAGACCATTGCAAAGGATCTTGAAAACCTCGAACCGTTTGCAGGCAAGCCGCTCCTGGTCATGTACTTCTCTGCCACTTGCGGTCACTGCGCTCACGCAGCACCCGAAGTGCTTGCCATGGCCAAGGAATTTGCTCCGAAGGGCTTGATTACGCTCGCAGTGGCTAGCGGCGGCAACCAGAAGGTCGGCATCCGCAAGTTCATGGACAACGCCAAGTGGGACGAAACCATCAACGTTGTTTGGGACGAATCCCGCCAGTTCGGCGAACTCTATAGCGATGGCTACGTTCCGAAGGTCTACGCTGTGAACCCGGACGGCACTTACAAGATGTATGCCGCCTTCGAAAGCGAAAAGGAACAGCTCAAGAAGGACCTCGCTGATCTTGTCGCTGGCAAGAAGGTGGAATGGAACCCCGAAGCTCCGAAGACTGAAGAAAAGAAGTAATCGCTTCTAATGTCTCTCGTTGCAGAATTTGACGTAGTCGTTGTCGGTGGTGGGCACGCTGGAATTGAAGCGACCCACGCCGCATGGAAACTCGGTGTAAAGACCGCCATGCTCACGATGGATATTAACGCCATCGGTCGTATGAGTTGTAACCCGGCCGTAGGCGGGGTGGCGAAGGGTCAAATTGTCCGCGACATCGATGCGCTCGGTGGTCTGATGGGACTTTTGACCGACAAGGCGGGCATCCAGTTCCGCATGCTCAATATGAGCAAGGGGCCGGCCGTGTGGGGCCCGCGTGCCCAGTGCGACATGAAGTACTACAGCGAAGTGGCCCGCGAAGTCATCACAAACCTTCCGGGGCTTTCTGTGATTCAGGGTGAACTCGCTGCCTTTACGCGCATGGCTGACGGTCGCCTGGAACTCACGCTCTTGAGCGGTGAACGCTATATTACCCGTTCGCTCGTGATTACGAGCGGAACATTCCTTGCCTCCAAGATGTTTACCGGGCTTGAAACGAGCATCGGTGGGCGAGTGGGCGAACCCAGCGCCGACAAGTTGTCGGAATGTCTGGCTCGCGAAGGGATTGCGCTCCGTCGCCTTAAGACGGGTACGCCGAGCCGCCTGGACCCCGATTCCATCGACTTTAACGAATGTGACGTGCAACGCGGAGATGATACTCCGTGGCCCATGAGCGACCGCCATTTGGCAGAAACCGTTCCTGGCCGCGATGCAAATTATTTCTGGGGCGACCCGGCAAATAAATTTATCCGTAACGATTGCGTGTGCTGGATTACCCGCACCAACCTTAAGACGCACGACATTCTGCGCAGCGGCTTTAAGGATAGCCCCATGTTCAGCGGCCGCATTCACGGCAAGGGTCCGCGCTACTGCCCGAGTATCGAAGACAAGATTAACCGCTTTGGCGACCGCGACGGTCACCAGTTGTTCCTTGAACCGGAACAGGCGGATATCGGTCGTGTCTACATCAACGGATTTAGTTCTAGCTTGCCGGCAGACATTCAGTTGGCCGCTATCCACACGATTCCGGGGCTGACCCACGCACGCGTGTTGCAGATTGGCTACGCCGTAGAATACGATTCTGTCGACGCCACGCAGTTGTTCCCGACATTTGAATGCAAGAAGGTTCCTGGGCTCTATTTTGCTGGCCAGGTCTGCGGCACGAGCGGTTACGAAGAAGCTGCCGGTCAGGGACTTTTGGCTGGCATTAACGCCGCCCTCAAGATCAAGGGCGAAGAACCTTTGATTCTTGGACGTTCGGATAGCTATCTGGGCGTGATGGCCGATGACTTGGTGAATATTTTGCTCGACGAGCCTTACCGCATGTTCACGAGCCGCGCCGAATACAGGCTGTTCCTCCGTAGCGATAATGCGGAAACTCGCCTGAAGGAACGCGCCCATAAGATTGGTATGATTTCGGACAGCGACTACTCCGATTGGAAGCGCCGTCAGGAATTGATGGCGACTGCCCGCACCCGCATGACCGAAGAATCGGCAACGCCCGACCAGGCAAATCCGATTCTCGAAGCCGGAGGTCAGGCTCTTTCGACCGAGCGCACCCGCTGGATTAACGTGCTGCGCCGTCCGGGAATCGATCCGGAGCAACTGTTCCGGACCGCGCTGCCCGACCTGAATCTGACCCGTCGCGACCAGTGGTTCATGTACGCCGAAGAAATCTACGCAGGCTTCTTCGACCGGCAGGCCCGCGAAATCGACGACCAGAAGAAGATGGAGTCCGTGCGCCTGCCCGTCGACTTCGACTACATGCAGGTGACCGCCGTCAGTATCGAAAGCCGCCAGCGCCTAAACGCCCACAAGCCCCTTACGCTTGGCCAGGCTAGCCGTATTCCCGGCGTCCGCCCGGCCGACATAACCGTGCTTGCCCATTGGCTCGAAAATAGGCGTTTTTAGCTTAAAAAAGCATAATTTTTAGTTGCAAAACCTAGGAACGGGCGAAAATTTTACTATTTTTGCGCCGTCAAATTAACAATATTTCCAAGAGGTCTATTATGTCAGAAGAAACTGAAGTCAAATCCACAGAAGAAGTCAAGCCTCAGGAAACAAAATCCCAAGAAAAGAAGGCCCCGGCCAAGAAGAAGCGCCCCCTGAACGCCAAGCGTAAGGGTCCTGCCGCTCCCAAGAAACCGGCTGTCTTTAGCGATTCCCTGGAAGAACGTTTCCCCGCCCTCGCCGCCAAGCTCAAGAAGCAGATTGAAGACGGTATCAAGCAGAAGATCAAGGATGCCCAGAACGACCCGAAGGTCAAGGCAGCCTCTAAGAAATTCGCTGATAAGTAATTCCGGATTTTCTTCGACAGATTTAAAATACCGTCGCTCTTTGGAACGGCGGTATTTTTTATATATTTGTAAAAAATTTTCAAGGAGAAATCTAATGCGTAAATTGTTTGCTATTCTCGCTCTCGGTTGCAGCCTCTGCATGGTCGCTTGCAGCAGCGGTGGCAAGACCGTCACTCGTATCGACACGAATTCTACAACGGACCTTTCGGGTAAGTGGAACGACACGGACTCCCGCCTGGTTGCCGACGAAATGATTACGGGTTGCTTGGGCAGCGCCAAGATCGAAAAGATTATCGGCGAAATGGGTCGTACCCCGACCGTCGTAATCGGCAAGGTCCGCAACAAGAGCCACGAACACATCAGCGTCGAAACCTTTATCAAGGACATGGAACGTGCCCTCTTGAATTCTGGCGCAGTTGACTTTGTCGCCAACTCTGCCGAACGTGCCGAACTCCGTGAAGAAGTCCGCGACCAGCAGGGTAACGCTACTGAAGAATCCGCCAAGGAACTCCACCAGGAAACCGGTGCTGACTGGATGCTGACCGGCACCATCAACACCATCGTGGACCAGGAAGGCGGCCAGTCCGTGATCTTCTACCAGGTGGACCTCGAACTCACCGACCTCCAGAGCCACAAGAAGCTTTGGATGGGCGACAAGAAGATCAAGAAGTTCATCTCTAAGGATTCTGTGAAGCTTTAATCTTCAAGCCTTCACGCGTAACCATTAAATAACCTCGGGCATCCGGGGTTATTTTTCTATCTTTAGGCCGTTCCCAAAAAAGTTTTAGATTATGATTAGTATTACCAAGCTCTTGATGGATACCCCAAACTATGGGGATCAGCTGCGTTACGAACCCAAGGCCCATGAATGCAAGAACGGCGTTGCGCCGGGTCGCGGCCCTGTGGTGGTGTGGAACTGCACCAAGACCTGCAACCTGAGTTGCGTGCACTGCTATGCCCGTTCCGAGGCCATCAAGTACCAGAACGAACTGACCCACGAAGAAGGCTTGGCTTTGATCGACCAGTTGGCCGATTTTAAGGTGCCGGTGATTCTCTTTAGCGGTGGTGAACCGCTTTTGCGCCCGGACTTTTTTGAATTGGCAAATTATGCAGCCTCTAAAGGCATTCGCCCGACCATCAGTACCAACGGTACCTGCATTACGCCCGATGTCGCTCAAAAGCTCAAGGACATGGGCGTGGGCTACGTGGGCATCAGTCTGGACGGCTGCGAGGCGACGCACGACAAGTTCCGCGGCAAGGAAGGCGCTTACAGGCTCGCTCTTCGCGGTATCCGCAACTGCGTGGCTACGGGCCAGAAGGTGGGCCTGCGCTTTACCATTACCCGTTACAATGTGCAAGACTTGAACGCCATTTTCGACTTGCTCGAAGCCGAAAACATCGACCGTGTATGCTTCTATCATTTGGTTTACAGTGGTCGCGGTTCTGCTATGGTACAAAACGACTTGAACCATGAAGAAAGCCGCAAGGCAATGGATCTGATTATCGACCGCACACTCGACTTCAAGAAGCGCGGAATCAATAAGGAAATCCTGACGGTGGACAACCACGCTGATGCAGTCTACCTGTACCGCCGCATGCTGCGCGAAGACCCCACCCGTGCCGAGAAGGTTCTGGAACTCATCCAGCGCAACGGTGGCAACCGCAGCGGCATGGCATTTGGTAACATCGATAGCATCGGTAACGTTCACCCCGACCAGTTTACGCAGTACATTACGCTGGGCAACGTGCGCGAACGTAGCTTCGGCGAAATCTGGAGCGACGAAAGCAACCCGATTATGGCGGGTCTTAAGAATCGTAAGCCGTTGCTGAAGGGACGCTGCCCCAAGTGCGCTTACCTGAACCTTTGTAACGGCAACTTCCGTACTCGCGCCGAGGCGGTCACCGGCGACTTCTGGGAACAGGATCCGGCCTGCTACTTGACCGACGAAGAGATTCGTTAGTAGACAGTAGGAAGTAGACGGTAGACAGTGGCTCAAACGAAACTCGAACAACAGCTTCTCGCCATCATCCAGGATGCCTTTCCGCTGGAAGATCGCCCGTACCAGGTACTGGCGGAGCAGCTTGGCTCCGACGAACAGAGCGTTTTCGCCGCGGTCGAGAATTTGCGCCGGTCGGGTATAATCCGCCGTGTTGGGGGAGTTTATGATTCCAAGGCGCTCGGTTTTATTTCGCGCCTGTGTGCGGGCAAGGTGCCGACGGCTATGACTGGGGCTGCCGACGATTCTGCTCTAGAAAAATTTGCTGCCGTTGTTAATGTGATTCCTGCCATTACCCACAATTACGTGCGCAGCCACGAATACAACGTGTGGTTTACGGTCATGGCTCAATCCGAAGCGGAGATTCAAAAGATTGTCGATGAAGTTTGTGCGAATACGGAACTGCACGATGTCCATATCCTAAATGCGACCGAGAAGTTCAAGATTAACACGGTGATGAAGGGCGCTGGAGCGCCAGTAGACAATAAACCGTTGGCAGTAGGTAGGAAGAATGCTGTTGAATCGTGTACGGAACTTTCCTCTTCCGACCACGTCCGTATTCGTATTGCTTGCAACGACATTCCGCATACACTTACCCCGTTCAAGGATTGGGACGTTTCTTGTGACGAACTACGCGAGGACTTGGCGTTAAGACGTATGCGTCGCTTCGGGGCGATTCTTCGACATCAAGAGGCCGGTTTTGCTTTTAACGCCATGGTCTGCTTTGCGGAAACAGTAGACAGTAGACAGTGGTCAGTAGACAGGAACTCGGTTAATCCTGCTGGGGCAATTCTTGCAAGCAAGCCTTACATTTCGCATTGTTACAATCGCCCGCCCTTCGAAGGTTTCCCGTACACGCTGTATGCCATGATGCATGCACAGTCAGCCGAGGAACTGGAAAGCTATATTAAAGAGGCTGCCGAATCGATTGGCAACCCTGATTTTGCCGTCTTGCATTCCATTCGTGAACTCAAGAAAACGAGCTTCCGCTTTTTTGCCTAATTGGGCGACTATCTAACTTTCATTTCGATTCCGATACGGTGGCCTGTTTCGAATCCGAAGAGCGTCCCGTCGTGAATTTCGTAATTGAGCCCGAATCCGGTAGAAAAACCTGCGATATTGAAGTAGCGCATGGCATCGAATTTCATTTTCATGCCGCGATACTTGTCCTTCATGCCGCAATAGCGTTTGTCTAGGTTCCTGTTTTCAGATTCTTTGAATCGTGCCTGGTAAAGAATGACTTCGCTGAATTCCCAGCCTTTTTTTAAAGAATCATTCCAACCCGGTTTCCATACAAATGAAGCCTTGAATCCGATTTCATCGCCGGGCTTATAGTTTTTGTCTTCGAGGAACGTATTGTAGCGAAACGCCGTGCCAATCGTCAGGCTTCTAGAAACCTGCAGCAGACTGAACGGCTCAACATTCAAGCGGTGAAAGCGGTTGTTTTGAGAGCCTTCGCCAGGCGGGAATCGCCAGCCGAGATTCAATCCCAAGTAAGGGAAAATCAACCCTTTTGCGCCCACATAAGTTTCGTTAAAGCCGTTCACATGTAGGTTGCAGTAATTGTGAACGTAACCGCCGGTGGCATACTCGTAGCTGTAGCTTAAAAAGCGGAATGCGCCGTCGACGTAAAGGCTAAAGCGAGGATGCAGGGCGTATTCAGCAGAAACTTCCAAGTCGCCGCTGTAGACGTCTTCATCGAGTTCAATGGTGCCTTGTACGCCAAAATTAGTTGCCGGAGCTATAATCGGATGCAGATTTTCCGTGGCAAAACTTGCCACAAAAGCAATAGATAAAATGCACCCGAAGAATTTGTTCATACACTGAAATATATAAAAGTATACAGTAGGCAGTAGGAAGTAGACAGTAGACAAGTGAATAAAAAAGTTTGTATTAATCGAAAAAGCAATTTCACGTTACAGAAATCACAGCCGTATGACCCGTAAAAGAATTATATTTCGGCTGATGCGTTTAATGGCCCGCAAAATAAACTTGTTCAAACTACTTGCCGCATTTCTCTGTTGCATCGGTTTGTACGCATGTTACTGGGCTGAACCAGAAAATGATCCCGAAAATTTGCCTATAGACGATTCCATGTATCCTTATGCCGGACTCCCGAGAATCGTAATTGAAACCGAAGACTTTGCAGGTGTTCGTGACCGAGAAACCGAGATTCCTTCGCACCTGCAAATCTATGGCGAAAAAGCCCCCGAAAGCGAAGTCTACGAACTGACCGTGCGCGGCCGCGGCAATTCCAGTTTTAAAATGCCCAAGTACGGCTTAAAACTTGAATTTAAAGACAAAGTAGAACTCTTTGGAATGCCCAAGAACCGCGACTGGGCTCTCATTGCCAACTATGGCGATAAAACCCATTTGCGCAATTACATGATGACCCGCCTTTCTGAGTGGTTGGGCGCGAAATATACCACAAAAATGCAATTTGTAGAGCTCTATTTGAATCGAAAATATATGGGGCTTTATTTGCTTTCCGAAACCATCAAGGTGGCCAAGAAGCGTGTTAACATCGAAGAAAACGACACCACATTCCTTGTCGAAAAAGAAGATTCCAAAAAATTTGATCCGCCCTACATTCAGACAGATAAAAACGGGTACTATTACCACATTAAATCTCCCAAGAATCCGTCGCCCGAAACAGAAGAACTTTTGAAAAACCACTTGAACGCTTTTGAAAATTTCATGGCGGAACAATACCTTCATAAGGCAAGCGAAATCAAGGACTGGATTGATATCGACGACTACCTTCTCTGTTACTGGGTGCAGGAATATTCTAAAAACGAAGACGGCAATTACGCCCGCAGCGTTTTCTTCACCTGGAAAAAAGGGGAGCCCATTCATTTTGGTCCCTTATGGGATTTTGACTTGGCCTTTGGAAACGCCTCGCGTGAACAGAATAAAAATCCGGAAGATTGGTATATTCGCAGGTACCGCTTAAATTATTACATCGTTCACAACTCTTTAGTCAACAATGCCGCTATCAATTATTGGAACGAGCATCGTGAAACTTTTAGGGAACTGATTGACAGCATTCCTGTTTACCGATCCATGATTGAAAAGGCCATTAAGAACGAATACCGTCGCTGGCCCATTATCCGGAATACAGAAAACTGGGCGCTCAAGGATCCGTACGATTCCTATGACGAGGCTGTTGAAACGATGACGGAATGGATGAAAAAACGTTACCAGTGGATTGACAAAGAAATCGGCTATTGAGATTTTTCTAAATTTAGTCCATGCGTAAAATCTATATGGCAGGCATGAGCCACAAGGTGGCCGAAATCGCAGTCCGCGAAAAGTTCTACATCCCGATGGATGTCAAGACCAATGCATTGAGTAATTCTCCTTTTGATGAACTTTTGATTCTTGCGACCTGCAACCGCACCGAAGTTTACGTGGCCTCTGACCGCGACCTGACTGACACTGAACTTGTCCAGTACGTTTGCAAATTGGCAGGGCAGTGCTACGACGATTTTGCGAAATTCTTTTATTTTAAGTCGGACGACGAGGTGGCGCACCACGTGATGAACGTGTGTGCGGGTCTTGATTCGGTGGCAATGGGTGAAGACCAAATCTTGCACCAGATTGGCCGCGCCTACGAAACGGCGCACCAGTTGCACGCAACGGGAAACACCCTGAACAAACTCTTTCAGAGTGCCATTCACACCACCAAGCGCATCAAGACCGAAACCAACTTGAGCAAGCTCAGCTGCAATATTCCGTTCCTGGCCATGAAACAGGTGCAGCACACTTTCGATGACTTGGAAAATCGAACGGTGTACATTGTGGGCCTCGGTGAAATGGGCTCGCTTATGCTCAAGTACGTGCAAGAAAATACGACCAAGATTTTTGCAAGCAGCAAGACTTTTGCAAATGCAGAAAAATTTGCGGACGTGCTCACGCCGGTTAAGTTTGAAGACCGATACCAGGTGATTGGCAAGTGTGACGTGGTGATTCTTTGTAGCGCATGCTCCGAACCGATTGTCACGAAAGAGGAATTCGCCGAGGCTTGCGGATTTGTTAAAAGTATCGATAGTTCTACCGCGAAAAAGGGTGCACTCGATGTCGTGTTCGAGCGCCATTGCAGCAAGGTCGCAGAACACCCGGGCGCAAGCGCTAACGCCAAGCGCTTGGTGATTGATTTGGGTAGCCCGCGTAATGCAGAAGCAAGCATCGGTGAAATTCCGGGTGTGCAATACGTTTGCGTTGATGATCTCGAAAAAGTTGTCTCTGAAAATCGCCGCCTGCGCATGATTGAGCTCGAAGCCGCCCAGAAGATTTTGAAAGAAGGCATCGACGAATTCTTGCAGTGGATGCGCATGGACGAAGTCTCGAAGCAGATTAGCGTGCATGCCGAAAGAATGTTGAAGTCGGCGAACGAAGAATCCGAAAAATTGCTGCGCTCGATGCCGGATTTGCCCGAAGAAGACCGCCACCGCGTGCAAATGATGTACGAACGTTTTGCCAAAAAGATGGCGAATGATTTTTTGTACAAGGTCAAGGCCGAAAATTCGCCCGAAGATGTGCAAGTGTTCCTCAAGTGCTTGGGGGCGAACAATGACTGAATGTAAGCTGCGTGTTGCAACTCGAAAGAGTGCGCTTGCCTTGGCGCAAACGACCATGGCTGCCGATGCCATTGTGGCGGTGAATCCGGGACTGAGCTATGAACTTGTCTCGATGACGACCGAAGGCGACCGCCGTCTTGATAAATCTTTGGCTAGCTTTGGCGGCAAGGGCGTTTTCATCAAGGAACTTGAAGTTGCCCTTTTAGAAGGCCGCGCCGACATTGCCGTGCACAGCCTGAAGGACATGCCGGCAGAAGTTTTGCCTGAATTCAAACTTGCCGCCGTATTGAAACGCGAAGACCCGCGCGATACCTTTATTGCACGCGGGGGAGTGGACGGTATCAAATTCATGGATTTGCCTGCAGGGGCCCGCGTCGGCACCGGTAGCATTCGCCGTGTGGTGCAATTGAAGGCGCTTCGCCCGGATTTGGAATACGTGCCGATTCGCGGGAACATCCAGACTCGCCTCGGTAAGCTTGCGGAACTCGACGCTGTCGTGCTCGCCGCCGCCGGCCTCAAGCGCATGGGCCTTGCCGACCAAGTGACAGAATACTTTAGCACCGAACAAGTGCTCCCGGCATCCGGCCAAGGCATCCTTGCCATCGAAACGCTTTGCTCGCCGTCCGATGAACTTGTCAGCCAGTTAGCTCGTGTCAACGATGCTGAATCGTATGCCATCGCCGTCGCCGAAATGGCTTACCTCAAGGCACTCAATGCAGGCTGCCAGTTCCCCGTAGCCAGTTTCGCTGAATTCGCCAACGCTGCCGCAACTGCCGACGACTCTAACTTCATAATCCGCGGCATCTACTGGGACGAATCCAGCAAACGCCTGCTCCGCGCTCAAGTTTCGCAGTCTCTTGACGTCCGCGCCGCCGACTCTGTTTCACAGGCCCGCGCCGCCGGCATCGCCCTTGCACAAAAAATCCGCGAACAACTTTAATTTCGGATTGTCTCGTGGAAAATCGCAACCCCTTCGAACTTCTGGCAAAATCGCCACGCAGCAAAGCCCGCCGCGGACGCATCCGCACGGCTCACGGCGACATCGAGACGCCGATTTTTATGCCGGTGGGGACTCTTGCGAGCGTGAAGGGACTTTCGTCGCGAGACCTGCGCGAAATGCAGGCGCAGATCATTCTCGCGAACACCTACCACCTGTACCTGCGCCCGGGCACCAAGCTCATTGCCGAGGCGGGCGGCGTGCAAAAGTTCATGGGCTGGAACGGCCCCATGCTCACCGACAGCGGCGGATTCCAGGTCTGGAGCCTCAAGGATTTTCGCCACATTACCGAAGACGGCGTGGAATTCAAGAGCTTGTTGGACGGCAGCCGCCACAAGTTCACGCCCGAATCCGTGATGCAGGCCCAGCGCGAAATTGGGGCCGACATCATTATGGCTTTTGACGAATGCACGCCTTACCCGAGCACCGTCGAGGAGGCCTCGCACTCGCTGGACCTGACGCTCAAATGGACCCGCCGCGCCATGGACTGGCTCGCCGCAAACCCGCCGATTCTTGGATACCCGCAATACTTTTTCGGGATCGTGCAGGGCGGCATGCACAAGGAACTCCGCAAAAAATCCATCGAGGCGCTCAAGGAACTCGCTCCCGACGGCTATGCGATGGGTGGCCTTTCCGTAGGCGAACCCGTAGAAACCATGTACGAGATTGCGGATTTTTGCACAAACTACTTGCCCGAGGACCGCGCCCGCTACGTGATGGGGGTGGGCACGCCCTGGAACCTGCTTTCGCTTGTTGCCCGCGGGGTCGACATGTTCGACTGCATTTTGCCCGCGAAAAATGCGCAGGACGGCCTCGTTTATACCAGCAGGGGTGTGCTCCGTTACAAGAATGCCAAGTTCGCGCACCAGCACGATGCGCCGCTCGACCCGGAATGCGACTGCTACTGCTGCCGCAACTACAGCCGCTCCTACCTGCGCCATCTATTCAAGAGCAAGGAGCCCCTCGGCTGGACACTTTCCACCATCCACAACCTGCATTTTTACCTGCACCTGATGCAGCAGGCCCGCGACCACATCGAAGCCGGCGATTTCGAAGAATGGTCTGCAGAAATGATCCCGCAATTACAGCGCGAAGCGGAATAATTTTAATGCGAACCAAGTGACAAGGCAATCTTCTTGCATTTGGCAATTTCTTTGGGCGTAAGGCCGGGCCTCTTATGAGTTGCACCTTTTTGAATCACGCTTGCAATCTTGAATCCGCTCCAGCATAGCACTTCTTTCAGGGCGCGGACGGTGCCCGCCGACTGCTTGAAAATGAGGTTGAAAGGCCATTGGGTAGTGCATGTCGTCACAATGACAGCTTTCTTCCCTTTTAACAGTGGAATCGGGTAATCGCGTTCGCTGTGGTCCATCATGCCGTAAACCCAGCGGTCGAATAGCATTTTGAGTTGCCCCGTCATGTTGCCCCAATAGCAAGGCGAACCGACCACAAGGGCGTCGCTTTCTTGCACCAAGCGCAGAATCCGCTTCGCATCGTCCTCCGGCATCACGCAATCGTGAGCGCTACGGCATTTCATACAACCGATACACGGGCGAAATTCCAATTTGCAGACATCAATGATTATCACCTCGGAGCCTTTTTCGAACAAGGTATCACCTATGATATTCAGCATCTGGCTGATGTTTCCGTCTTTGCGCGGGCTTGCATTCAAAATGACAACCTTTTTCATTGTGTCTCCATCCAAAAGAAATGTTCGTCTATAAACCATTCTCTTGTTAAACACCTCAGAATCTAGAAAATGTCACTCATGCGGAAATCTTTCAAAAAATATGGGGAAAAGCTTTATATGAAAGAAAACGCCGAGATTCCGCCGTCTATTCGTTACTTCAAACTGAACACCGCCACCGACAAACATAAAAAGTAAATTGGCCTGCAGACCAACACTTTCCATAAATCCCACTTCTCTCATATCCCGACCGCCATCCTTTACCCACCATTCAAATAAATGATTTTCAAATGCGGCTAGGCCGATCATGTTGTTCCCCAAAAATGCATAATAAGATGTACCCGAAGAAAGCCATAATGATCCGAAAACAATGTAGTAGGCAACAGATTTTTCTTCTTTTTCCTCTTTGTAGCTTTCATTGGCTTGCAATATTAGATTTGCCGTGCCTGCAATCGCAAAAACACTTAAGCTACCATAAGATGTCTCATCAGCATCTAACCTTAAATCTAACCGTGGGGAATATTCAAGATATAAGCCTATGTTTTTAAACGGCTGAAATCCATTTAAAATAAATCCTTCGATTGCAATTCTGTCTAGAGAGGAATATCCGAAACCTCCCAAAATAAGGGCGGGGTCAATTTGCCTTTTTCTATCTACTTCGGGGGCTACGCCATCTTCGTCCGCAAATGCGATGGTGCATATTAAAAGTACGATGGCGATGAATTTGTTCATGAATGTAATTATAAAAAAATCCCGGGCATTGCTGTCCGGGAGAATCTTTTTTGGGGATTTCGGGGCGACGCCCCGTCACTTCCTACCGTCTACTGTCTACTTCCTACTTGAAAAGATTCTTCATCTTCTCGAGGAAACTCTCTTCCTGCGCGGTTTCTTTGTCGTGCCTGAGTTCCGCGAGTTTCTGGTAGAGTTCCTTCTCTTCGCGGCTCAAATCCTTCGGGATTTCCACGCCGATGTTTACATAGAGGCTTCCACGGTCGCCGCGCTTGTTCAGCGGGTACAGGCCCTGTTCGCGCAGGCGCAAGATGCTCCCGGCCTGAGTGCCGGCCGCAATCTTGATCTGCACTTCGCCACCGTCCAGCGTCGGGATTCGCTGCGTTCCGCCAAGCACCAGCTTGTGGACCGGCACCTTGATTTCGCAGTGCAAATCGTCGCCTTCGCGGGTGTAGAAGTCGTCGGGCTTTTCGGCAATGACCGCCAGCAAGTCGCCGCAGGCACCGCCGCGAGGCCCGCAGTTGCCTTCGCCACGCAGGTTCAGGTACTGGCCCTCGGCAACGCCCGCCGGAATCTTGATGGAGATTTCTTCGGTTTCCTGCACGCGGCCCTCGCCGCGGCAACGGCTACACGGGTTCGCGATGACTTCGCCCATGCCGTTACAGGTGGGGCAGGCGCTCTCGGAAACCATCTGGAAGAATCCGCCAGATACGCGGCGCACGCGCCCCGTACCCTTACAGGTTTCACAAGTCTTGATGTCAGTGCCGCCCTTGCCGTTACATTCTGTACACGGCGTGTAGCGTTTCAGGCGAACCTTCTTGGTGCAGCCCTCGAAGATTTCCTTGTAGCTGAGCGCCACCTTGATCTGCAAATCGTTTCCGCGCGGAGGCCCGGCCTTGCGACCGCCTCGACGGCTGCCGCCAAAACCACCGAATCCGCCACCGAAAATATCGCCGAAGTTCGCAAAGATATCTTCGAAAGAGAATCCCTGGCCGCCGAATCCGCCGCCACCAAAGCCGCCACCGGGGGCGTTAAAGCCGAACTGGTCATACTGCTTACGCTTCTCGGGGTTGCTGAGCACGTCGTAGGCCTCGGCAGCCTCCTTGAACTTCTCTTCGGCTTCCTTGTCGCCCGGGTTCTTGTCCGGGTGATACTTGATGGCAAGTTTCTTATAGGCGTGCTTGATCTCGTCTGCACTCGCGTCCTTGCCGACGCCTAGAACTTCGTAATAATCTCTTTTTTCAGCCATTTTGCCCTCCGGGCAAACTCGTCATATAAAAAAACAAGAATCGTTACTTTACAACAAAAGGATTGCCCCTTTTTGAGAGGCGAATCCTGTTCAATTTTTTAAGGTTGAAATTAGTCAACCACTTCCGCGTCGACGACTTCCGGACCGTCGCCCTTCTTGTCGGACTTCGGCTGTTCAGAAGCACCCGGCTGCGGACCCGGCTGGGCCTGGTTTGCACCGGCGGCCTGGGCCATGGAGCTGATCATGCCCTGGAGCTTGTCCATAGCGGCCTTGATCTCTTCCTTGGTGCCGTTGTCCTTCTTGGCCTTGATGTCGTCGATAGCAGCCTGCAGCTGGCTCTTGGTGTCGGCCGGGAGCTTGTCGCCAAATTCCTTGAGCTGGCCTTCAGCCTGGTATGCCATCTGTTCGGCCTGGTTCCTGATGTCCACCAGTTCGCGCTGTTCCTTGTCCTTGGCAGCGTTGGCTTCGGCATCCTTCACCATCTTGTTGATTTCGTCTTCAGACAAGCCGCTGGAAGAAGTAATCTTGATGGACTGTTCCTTGCCGGTTTCCTTGTCCTTGGCAGACACGTGCACAATGCCGTTCGCGTCGATATCGAAGGTCACTTCGATCTGCGGCACGCCACGCGGCTTCTTCGGGAGGTCGGTCAGGTCGAACTTGCCGAGCGTACGGTTGTCGCGGGCAAATTCGCGTTCGCCCTGGAGCACGTGAATCGTCACGGCCGGCTGGTTGTCTTCGGCAGTAGAGAACACCTGGCTCTTCTTGGTCGGAATCGTGGTGTTACGGTCGATGAGCTTGGTCATCACGCCACCGAGGGTTTCGATACCCAAGGAAAGCGGGGTCACGTCGAGGAGCAACACATCCTTCACGGAGGAGTCTCCGCTAAGCACGGCACCCTGGACGGCAGCACCGATAGCCACCACTTCGTCCGGGTTCACAGTCTTGTTCGGTTCCTTGCCGAAGAACTTGCGAACAGCTTCCTGAACGGCCGGGATACGGGTAGAACCACCAACCAAGATGACTTCGTCGATTTCGCTCAGGGAGAGGCCGGAGTCCTTGATAGCCTTGCGGCAGGGTTCCATGGAGCGTTCCACCAGGTGTGCGGTCAGCTGGTCAAACTTTGCACGGCTGAGCGTGAGGTCCAAGTGTTTCGGGCCCGAAGCGTCGGCAGTGATGAAGGGGAGGTTGATGTTCGTAGAAGTCGTAGCAGAAAGGTCGATCTTGGCCTTTTCGGCGGCGTCCTTCAAACGCTGCAGGGCCATCTTGTCCTTCTTCAGGTCGATGCCCGGATTGTCCTTCTTGAATTCGTCGTTGATCCAGTCGATAATCACTTCGTCGAAGTTGTCACCGCCGAGCATCGTATCGCCGTTGGTGGCCTTCACGCTGAACATGCCGTCGTCGATTTCCAGGATAGAGATATCGAACGTACCGCCACCGAGGTCATACACGGCGACCTTTTCGCTCTTCTTGGAGTCAAGGCCGTAGGCGAGGGCCGCAGCCGTCGGTTCGTTCACGATACGGAGCACTTCGAGGCCGGCAATCTTGCCCGCGTCCTTCGTAGCCTGACGCTGGGAGTCGTTAAAGTAGGCGGGGACCGTAATCACGGCCTGCGTCACCGGCTGGCCCAGGTAGTCCTCGGCAATCTTCTTCATGGTCTGGAGAACCATGGCCGAAATTTCGGGAGGAGCGAACTGCTTGTCGTCCACCTGCACGCGCACCGGGTCGGAACCCGTGCCCACCAGCTTGTAGGGCATGTTCTTTTCGGCAGCGGAGCATTCGCCAGCCGTACGGCCCATGAAACGCTTGATGGAGTAAATCGTCTTTTCGGGGTTGGTGATGGCCTGACGCTTTGCCACGTGGCCCACCAGACGTTCGCCGTTCTTGCCGAAAGCGACAATGGACGGGGTGGTGCGGAAACCTTCCGCGTTAGCGATGACGACCGGCTTGCCGCCTTCCATCACGGACACGCAGCTGTTGGTCGTTCCCAAGTCAATACCGATAATCTTGCTCATAATGAGTCTCCTATTTTTAAATTCTTTAGCCCGTAGGCCTTTTTACGCCCATTTATAAGCAAAACCCGTGCCAAATGCTAATAACTGGCAAAAAACGGCCATTTTGTTTCGTTCTGAAACAAGAAAACGGCCTAAAAAGGGGTAAAACTGGCTTGTTTCATTATGAAATGGTAGGAAGTAGACAGTAGGAAGTAGACAGAGGATTGTCATTGCGAGGAGCGAAGTGACGAAGCAATCTCAAAAAAAGCGGGGAGCAGGATTGTCATTGCGAACCCCGAATAGGGGTGAAGCAATCTCTAAAAGGAGGGGAGGGGGAAGCCTCCCCCTGGTTCGCACTCCGTTGCTCACCACCCCCTCGCCTGATGTGAACCCCAAAAGTTGGACACAACTTTTGAGGATTTATGAATCACTATAAAGAAGCCGAATGGCAAAAAGCCTTTGATTTATGCAAGGAAGGCGTAAATCCTAGGTCCATATCAAGAATTGTGGGTCTTTCAGAGCGAGACGTCAAGCATAGGTGCCGGATGTATCATCTTACCGGCATATTCCAAGTCAAGCCCCGCATAGGGCATCCTACGGATTGGAAAACAAGAAAGTCCGCGGTTGATTCGGTCATAAAGAAATCGCTATCTTATGTGGAAACATGCGCCAAGTTCGAAATAAGCAGACATACGCTCAAAGATTGGCTGAAAAAATTTCGACAAGGCGGCTATGACAATCTTAAAGACAAAAAGCCTCAAAGGGGCCAACCAAGGATGCCAAGACCGAAGAAAAAACGTGACGGGATGACCGAACTCGAGCTGCTCAGGGAGGAGAACCAGTACCTTAAAGCAGAGGTCGCCTACTTAAAAAAATTGAAGGCCCTAGACCAAGAAGAAAGTACCAGGATGTTCGGTGTAGGGCCGAAATCGTCCGAAGACTGAGCTCCGAGCATGCCTTAAGACACCTGTTGAAAGCTAGCGGTCTGTCTCGTTCTACCTACTATTACCATATTCAAGAGAGAACGGATCGCTACGAAACCGAACGGGCGAGAATAAAGGCTGTTCATGCGGAGAATAAAGGCCGGTACGGTTATCGTCGCATTACGATGCAGCTTCGCAACGAGGGGTTCAAGGTGAATCACAAGACTGTCTACAGACTCATGAAAGAGGAAAGCCTGAAAAATGTTCGCAAGCGCTGTTCGTACCACTCCTATCGAGGGGAGACAGGAGTGGTCGCCAAGAACATATTGAACAGGAACTTCAGCGCTACTGCGCCAAACCAGAAATGGACCACCGATGTGACACAGGTAGACATCAACGGAAGCTGGTGTTACCTGTCGCCGATATTGGACATGTACAACGGAGAAATCGTGTGCTATACTTTATCTGACCGGCCAAACCTCAATATGGTCATGAAGATGTTGGAAAAAGCCTATGCAACCAGGGATATAAAGAAAGGCCTGGTGTTGCATTCCGATCAAGGATGGCATTACCAGCACTACAACTACCAAATGTCACTCAAGCAGCACGGCATTATCCAAAGCATGAGTCGCCGGGGTAATTGCCTAGACAATGCCATGATGGAAAATTTTTTCGGGATAATGAAGTCGGAACTCCTTTACCCGAACACATTCAAGAACATGGAACATTTTAAACAGGAGTTAAGGAAATATATCGAATACTACAATAATGATCGCATAAAACTGCGGTTAAAAGGAATGAGCCCGGTGCAATACCGAGTCTGCAACTCATTTTTATCCTAATTTTAAAATGTCCAACTTTTTGGGGTCAGTTCACGCCTAAGGGGACACCCCTTAAAAACCCCGGCTCCCTCATAAAAAATAACGCCGGGGGAGAGCCCAGCGTATTCTGTCGATTGGAATGTCGTCGTTTAGGATTGGATCGGAAGCCAATGGCCTTGTTCCTTGTAAACGTCGGGCCAGAAAAGGATTTTTTTCTTGTCTGCCATAGCACACCTCTAGAGTTTAATTATCCTTGACACAGCGAACAGGATATGCATATCCACGACCTACACTTTGAAAAAGAACATCGCTTGCATAGCATCCAAAATTAACTATACGTGCATGGATTGTGCTAAACCAAAACCCTTCTGCCCCCATGTTACCCATATTAGCATAAGTACCATACATTGACTTGTTTCCTCCTGGTAAAACTGAGAAATTATAAACATCATTTCCGACATCACAAGACTCATCCCATGGCGGTGATGACATAAGGTTGATTTTTCCTTCAACATATGAAAGTAATGTTCGCCATTCCGTAGAATCTGGAATGTGCCAATTTTCTGGGCAGATTCCCCGCGCGTTTTTTTTCAAAGTACAGTTATTTATATTTTCATCACCACAATTCTTACTAGTATTACTGTAAACAGCCGCGCTATCCATTGCAGCCGATTTAGTGTACAGCCTTCCGTAATTGTTGCAGTATTTTATTGAATCATTGTAGCAATAACTTTTAGCAGAACCTTTATTATATTTAAGGTTTAAATTCTCAGCCATCCATATTTGAGAGCCTATAGTAACGGTTCGGTAAACCTGATTATCTCGCAAATCGGTCAATGTGTTATTTTCTGCATCATAAATACTCATTACTGCTGGCGTTTCGGAACTTGATGACAAAGTAATAGAACTGGATGATTCTGTCTCTAAACTTGAACTGCTTTCCAGCACGCTTGAAGAAGATTCCTCTATAGATGACGAAGACGGCACCTCGCTAGACGAACTTTCAATCGACGAAGAGGATTCCGTCACGCTCGAAGAACTTTTTTCCGAAGAAGACGACCCCGCGACAACATCCGAAGAACTGCTGCCAGCCGTCCCCTCGCTCGACGAGGACTTTTCGCCCTTGCCGCTGCTGCTGGACTCAACTTTTCCGGAACTCGACGAGGCTTTTCCGTCGCTGGAAGAACTGCCATCGACCGCCTTCTCGCTCGACGAAGACCCATCCGACTCCGCCGACTGCGGAGCCTGCCCAGAACTAGTCGACGGGCTCTCGGTGACACTTGATGATGAACTGCTGCCAAGGGCAACATCGTCGCTGGAGGAGGAGAGGGTAACCTCGCTATCCGCAGGCCCCGCCGGGGAATCACTCGAACCGTCGTCCCCGCAAGCATTGCCAAGCAACGCCGCCACCACAACCATTCCCCCCAGAACAAACTTCTTCATCATAAAAAACCTCACCCCTAAATATAACCCAAAACCACCCCAAAATCAACCACCCCGCGACCCAACACGCCGACATCTCAAGAAAAATGCTATAAAAATGCGCTTTTACAAAGAATTCGGCATTTTTCTTCCAAAAATACAAAACAGAATTGAACAAAAATACAAAACAAAACTTGACAATTTTACAAAACAAATATATATTGGTAAATATGAAAACGTATTTTCCCAGAATGGTTGACGACGAACTGGACCTGAGGCTTCGTTCCTCGGGTGCCGTTCTTATAGTCGGTCCTAAATGGTGCGGCAAGACTACGACGGCAGAACAAAAAGCCCAAAGCGTTGTCAAGATGCAAGATCCCGACTTCAGGGAGAGTTATCTTGCAACCGTATCGATTAAACCGTCTTTATTGCTGAAAGGGGAAAATCCTCGATTGATTGACGAATGGCAGGACGCCCCTATTCTGTGGGACGCCGTCCGCACGGAAGTGGACCGTAGGGGAGAAGACGGGCTCTTTATCTTGACGGGTTCTTCCAGTTTTGATCTTTCAAAGACAATCCATTCGGGAACGGGGAGAATATCACGATTGAAGATGTTCCCCATGAGCCTTTTCGAATCACAGGAATCCAATGGCCAAATATCACTTTCAAAACTGTTCGACTCCCCCGAAAGCGATATTGACGGGATTACGTCAAGCCTTTCGATAGAGCAACTAATTCATGCCGCTTGCCGTGGCGGGTGGCCGGCCGCTCTTTTCAAGAAAGGCGATGATGCCCAGCTTGTCGTCGCGCAAGACTATCTTGAAAACATCTGCCAGACAGACATATCCACGGTTGACGGAGTCGAAAGGAACCCCAAATGGACAAAGGCTATCCTAAAATCGTACGCCCGGAATGTCTCAACCTTGGCAAAGACCTCCAGCATCCATAAGGATATTCTATCGGAATCGGACAATTTTTCCATAATAACACTGGATTCCTACTTAAACGCGCTACGCAGACTATTCGTCATAGAAGATCTGGACGCCTGGAGTCCCTCCATCCGTTCCGCCACATCTATCCGTTCAGGGAAGAAGAGGGAATTTTCCGACCCATCAATTGCCGTCGCTGCGATGGGCGTCTCTCCCGAATACTTCTACACAGACCTGAAAACTTTCGGTTTTGTTTTCGAGACGCTTTGCATCAGGGACTTGAAGGTCTATTCTCAAAAAATACGTGGCGAACTTTCTTATTATCGCGACAGGACCGGGCTCGAGGCCGATGCCGTGTTGCATTTGAATGACGGACGCTATGCCTTGATAGAATTTAAGCTGGGGAGTCGCGAAATTGAGGAAGGAGCAAAGCACCTGACGACTTTAAAGGAACTTATACGGGAACATAATAAGAAAAGCGACCAAATTCAACTTCGTGAACCGGACCTGCTGATGGTTGTCACGGGTGGGCAAATGGCATATACGAGACCTGACGGTGTAAAAGTCGTCCCGATTGGCTGCCTTAGGGATTAAATAACGCCGGGGGAGAGCCCAGCGCAATCAGTCAATTGAAATGTCATCGTGTAGGATGGAGTCGGGGGCCCGCGCCATTGTTATTTCGGGATGTCAGACCAGAGAAGGAAGGGGATGAACGTAGGATGGTTCTTTTCTAATTCTTTATGCAACGAACAGAGTATGCATTATAAGTAACATCGTATGCTACAGTATAATCATTTGTTTTGCTAGACATACTTATTCTATAAGCAGCATCTGGTTTATAAAAATCTGCCGTCCAATATCTGGTATTTTCACCTAAGCCATAAAATTCATAGCTTTGTCTATTTCCCGCAGGTTTTGCAGAAAAGCAGACTGCGTCTATTCCCTTGGTATCTTCTTTCTCTCCTATCCATTTTTCAGTACTTTTTAGCATTTTGGGCGCCTTGCCCATTCCTCCAACAGACGATGTTAAGGTATCCCATTCGGCCCTTGTTGGAATATGCCATCCTTCTGGGCACACACCTTTCCATTTTGAAGGCAATGAACAATTTTTTTCATTAAAACCACATTTTATACCATAAGCACTATCCAAGAAAATGGAATCAATTGCTACGGTCCATGGATAAAGTTGACCGTACTCATCGCAATTAGCATTTTCCCCATCGAAACAAACACTTCGAGACGAGCCCGTTTTTCCCTTTTTATAATTATAATTCAAATTCTCCGCCATCCATTCTTGATTTCCAATCTTCACGGTCTTATAATCTTTTTCATCTCGTGTATCGTGTATAGGTTCTCCATAAATACATCCAATAGAGCTACTAGAAGAACTTTTTTCAGATGATGAGGAACTGGTTTCTTGTACACTCGATGAACTTTCTTCTGACGAAGACGAATTTTCTATCGGCCCAAGGTTCTCGGAACTGCTGCTTGAATATTGAGTAACAATGCCAGAAGAACTGCTCTCCGACGAAGATGTTTTCGCCTTGCTGCTGCTAGATTCTACGGGTTTGTCAGAACTAGATGATTGAACATTCTGGGAACTTGATGACACATCATCCTTACTGCTGCTAGACTCTACCTTACTGGAACTCGATGATTCTTTCACGTTTACAGAACTAGAGGAACTCTCTATTTTAGTTGAACTTGAAGACACGTCTGTTTTTGAAGAGCTGGACGATTCAACCTTCTTGGAACTTGAGGACTTTTCGTCCTTGTCGCTGCTACTGGAAACAACGTCGTCGCTGGAGGAGGAGAGGGTAACCTCGCTATCCGCAGGCCCCGCTGGGGAATCGCTCGACGCGTCGTCCCCGCAAGCATTGCCAAGCAACGCCGCCACCACAACCATTCCCCCCAGAACAAACTTCTTCAGCATAAATAACCTCACCCCTAAATATAACCCAAAACCACCCCAAAATCAACCACCCCGTGACCCAACACACCGGATTTCACCCCATACCGCAAGGCTTGTCGCTTGTATAGGGATGAGTTATAAGTCTGATTATCTGCACCCATATGTGCAAAATTTGCACATATGAAATCCTTTTCCATAAAAAATGCCCCAAAAATTGCTTTTTTCAAAAATCAAGTATCGTTTTCAAAATTTAGGGACATTATTTCGTCTTTGAAATACTGCAAAGCGGAATACCGAATTACCGGTTTATCGAGATTTTCCCCAGTCTTTATACAATCGAGATAATACTTCAAGAACGCCCGGAACCGCGCTTCAATCGTTTTCATATTGTCGTGCATTTCGATGAATTCCGCATGGTCGATAACCGCATCCTTGCCGATATCCCGTTCAGTCACAACGACTGCTTTTGAAAAATCCAAAGCAGGAATTTTCCCTTCCTTGCTTAGACTGCGTCGGCCAGATGTCGAAAAGAAGAAACAGTGCGATATTTTACCAAGTTTTGGACGGTGTGCGCTGGTGCGAAATGGAACGGCAAAGGTGAGCGCCCCAACCTGGATAACCAGCACGAGATGAGGCCTTTCCTGCTTGCTTAATATTTCAGCATGGTCCTTATGACGTTCAAAAAACTCGGCGTTTAGCCGGACAAGAGAATGATTTTCTAGCATATTTTCCTCAAAAAAAAATGCCGTCTTTTATACTTTCATATAAAAAACGGCATCAAATTGGTCTTTCTTTTTTATCTCAGGCAGCGACCTACCGCCCTGTTTCATCAAATTGGTCTTTCTTTTTTTCTCAGGCGGCGACCTACCGCCCTGTTCTGTGCTTAATATACAAAAATTTCTCTGACAAAGCAAGTGAAATTTCGAAAAGGTTCTAAAAACGCAAAAATCCTCCGTAGGGGAGGTCAGCACAAAAAGGGCCTAAAATTTCTTCCTTACGTCTGCAGCATAAAGCCACCCGCCTTGCTCGGCGGATCGTTCGCCCTCGGCAAGAGCCTTCTGGAGTTTCATTTCTGATTGAAGAAAGTTTGCATATTCCTTTTCGAAAGCCACTTTCTGCTTCGGGTCATCCATAATTCTATCAAATGTCGATGTTGGTTTTATCATCATACCTCTAATCTATTTTCAGATTATCCCATTGTCAAGAGATTATTCTAATCACCCAAAAAATTTGGGGGCATCAAATTGGTCTTTCTTTTTTATCTCAGGCAGCGACCTACCGCCCTGTTCTGTATCAAATAAAAAAAATCTCCGTGGGGGAGATGTTCCCCTTTCGTTTTTTTTCAAGCATTGGTGCTTTCCTGTACTTTCTCGATAACCTCCTCAGGGGTCACAAAGTTCAGAACGCTATAAGCGGTCATTTCATTGCCCATATCTTTGAAACTAGCCCCAAAGTGATAGACTGTGTCATCAATCAGCAGGAACCGGTCGTGAATCGTCCGCATCGTCTTTAAATCTAGGTCAGGATATTGCTTTTTGTGCAAGGCTACAGCCTCCTTGAATTCGGGAGTGATTCTTGGAGAATAAATAACGGCCTTGACGCCCTTCATACGCATCGCCGCAAATTTCAGTACTTCGATTGTGGCATACGGGTCAATAAAAACTACAGAACGCTTCGCCGACTTCACGAGATCAGCAATTAAAACGAGCCCGTCAAAACGTGT
The DNA here is from genome assembly GCF_900142545.1 of Fibrobacter sp. UWT2. Lineage (NCBI taxonomy): Bacteria > Pseudomonadati > Fibrobacterota > Fibrobacteria > Fibrobacterales > Fibrobacteraceae > Fibrobacter > Fibrobacter sp. UWT2. The sequence continues at coordinate 247,628 of NZ_FRBF01000002.1, forward strand.
TCCAGTCGCAAGTATGCCTCCTGTAGGAGTTTGCGAAGCCTTGACGAAGAAATCGATGCGTTGTTCGACCGCAGAAAGGCGGGAATCCTGTTCGGCTATGGATTTTTCCACACCTTCAATTTTTACATTTTGGTCCTCAATTAGCTGCCGCTGCTCATGCAAACGGTCTACAATTTGCAAGTCTGTTGCAATTTTTCGTTGGTTTACGGCGTACCATTTGCCGATTTTACACGATAACCCACAGACAAAATCATGTCTAAATCATAGTGCTCAACTTGATAAATTTTGCCGTCATCGGCAGTTGTCGCAAATTTTGCGACAACTGAATTTTGACATTCTTCCCTCAAAGCATTTGTGATATGCTTACCTACCGTTTTAATGTCACGATTGAACAATAGCGCCAATTGTTGACGATTCAGCCATACGGTCTCGTTTTCAACACGAACCTCCAACCGGACTTCACCATCCGGCTGGTAGAGCACAATTTCACCTTTTTCTTCTTTTTTATCCATTTTTTACTCCTATAAACAAAAAAAGCCGGCTTTTGATATATAAAACTCCCAGAGTCCTCTGGGGATATAACAAAAGTCGGCTTTTCTAGTTGAACGTGGCTTGTAGACGGAAATCCGCTACCAGTGCCTGTCTAGGATAATATACAAAATTAGCGGAAGGAAAAAAATATTTGGGGAGGAACTTGATCTCTATTTCCTTGACATTTCACTGTTATAAATGTACTTTAGACCTTGGTCTAGACTATGCTTCATGTGACTGACGCGAAATATATTGGCGATTACAAGATATCCGTCGAATTCAATGACGGATGCCGTTTTGTCGCTGATTTCGAAAGCGTCATCAAGTCGGACCACCGCCCCATCGTGCAGCAACTAGCAGACATCAATACCTTTAAGGATTTCACATTGCAAGCGCACACAATCACATGGTCAAATGGCGTTGATTTTGCCCCGGAATACATCAAGAGCCTTCAGAATTCCGAATCCTATCCAGCTTGATTTGTGGAATTTTTTCGAAATATATTGTTTTTTGTTAATGAATAATGTATATTTGGGTTAGATAGGGTGGCAGAGTATCCACCTGAGAAAAAAAGAAAACTCAAATTGATGACAGGGTGGTAGAGCGACCACCTGAGATAAAAAAGAAAGCTCATTAGATGAAGTCGTTTTTATATATCCATATAAAAACGGCTTCTTTTTTATTTGGATAAAAAAGGATAATTATGAAAAAAGAAGATGCTCCAAAAGTTATGTTGCTGTCACCAATATTTTATGAAAGGTATGCTGATAATACAGAAATTCTTGCGAAGAAAAATCGTCCGTATTTAGTCTTGCTTGTGGAATATCGTTCCCTAAAATTTGCGATTCCGTTTAGATCGAATATCCAGCATACGCATGCGTACAAATTTGAATGCGAAAACGCAAAGCGCACATCATCGGGTCTAGATTTTAGTAAAAGTGTCATCATATTCAATGAAGATGAAGTGGGGATGCCGGCGCATATTGACTCAAAAGAACATACGGAGCTGATGAAACGCTATGTGTTTATTGTGGAAAAATTTCAAAAGTATATAGATGATTTTATAGAAGGCTTGAACAAAGAGCCTTTGCCTCCTAAATACAATTTTTCGTCATTAACCTTTTATCGAAGTTATTTGATAAAAACGGCCAAATAGAGCAAAAAATGAAAAAATCCTCCGCAGGGGAGGATTTTTAATGCGGGGGAGGCTGCGCGCGGTTTAAGATCCGCGGGAACTTATTCCCCGACTTGCAATTTCAGGGTCTTTCCGGCGGGATTACGGACGACGTAGACGCCGCTCCCGAAGCCGGCAGTCTTGAGGCCGGCCTTGAGGTCCGTGAGCGTCGCGCCGGCGTTCAGGCGGATGTTCCCGAGCTCGGAGCCCATCAGGTCGAATACCCTGTAGCTGCCCGCGGCCCTCGCGAAAGCGTTTGCCATGCCCGCGGCTCCGGCGCCGTTTAGGGCGAACTTCGGCTTTATGCCCGTGGTCGGGCAGCGATCTTCCGCAGCGCCCTTCTCGCTTTCACCAAAGGCAATCCAGTCGAGGTTCACGTAGTCGCCGGTAATCAGCACCTTGAACACGTGCTCGCCCTTCGCAAGCGCCTTCGTGGTCTTGCCCTTCAAGGTCGTGTAGGTGTCCCAATCCCCGGTGCTTTCCAGTTTCAGCGTGTCGGTGACGGCTTCGCCGTCCATAAAGAACTGCACGCCAGAACTTTCGGAGCCAGATGCGTAATGAAGTTCGTAGGGGAGGGCTCCCTCGGCCTTGACGTTTACGGTATATTCCATCCATTCGCCCTTCTGGGTGTAGCCCACGGCGAGACCCTTGCCGCACCCGTCTTCCATGGTGACAATATCTACGCGGTCTTCGCGGTATTCGCCGCCCTGGTTCTTGGTGTCCATGTCGTAGTAAGCCTTGCCCGCACCGCCCACATCGTAGTTCTCGAAGTCGATGAAGTTGGCCGTGCCCTCGACCTTCGCGCCCACAACCGGCAAATTGCATTTTGCCTCGGGGTCGTTGAGTTTCGCCTTGCAGAACGGCCCCTGAGGAACTGCGGTCTTGCTGTCTTCAAATTCCCAGTAATCGGCTTCGAAATCACCTGCGAACATGAAGAATACATCATGCTTGCCAACTGCACCTTCGGCAGGCACGGTCACCAGACCGTCCTTACTGAATTCAGCCTTGGCAACCACGGGGCCATCCACCTTGTCCAGGCGAACCGTAACGGAGGATGCCCTCTTAACGCTCAAAACGGAAGCCGAGAAGGATTCTGCGCCGGCGTCACCGAATTCCACGCCGCTAATCTTGGTGTACTTGCCTTCGGTAAGGTTGGTGAGAACCGTATTGCCGGCAGCACCGCTCTTACGGACCCTCACTTCTTCGCCCCAGGACATGGTTTCCGCTTCCACGCGCTTGTACGGGTCAAAATCTTCCAGCTGGGCCACACCATTATCCGGCCACCAGTCAATCTTCTGGATGGTTCCGTCGGCATTATACTTCATCTCGGCAACGCCAACAGAACGGCGTTCCTTGTGCTGGAACTTAAGGCCCATTTTATCGGATTTCTGGTGCCAAAGCTGGTAATGATGGCCAAAAACGTATGATTTTCCCTTGTAATCGATGATTCCCGGGTGGTTTCCATTACTGCGGGAGGAATGAGGCATAATGTCGCCCTTGTAGGTCCAGGGGCCCGTGGGGGAGTTGCTCATGGCGTAACCGATGCCTTCGGCACAGCAGGTGGAAGCAAAAGCCATATAGTAATGGTTACCGTGCTTGTAGAGCCAAGGGCCTTCCTGGTAATCCTTGATCTTGGGGTAGGTAACAATATTGCCGGAAGTACTGATCATGTCTTCGTTAAGCTTGATCATATAGAGGTCGGGATTTCCCCAGTACAAATAGGCCTGGCCGTCATCGTCAATCCAGACGGTGGGGTCGATGTCGTTCCAATGTTGCCGCTGCCAAACCAAGGCCTTGTTCAGAGGTTCCTTGAAGGGGCCGTAGGGACTATCTGCCACCAGGACAGAAATTCCGTTACCATGAATGGGGACGTACATGTACCATTTGCCATTGCGAAACACAACCTGCTCGGCCCAAGCGCCATTGGTCTTAGTACTCCACTTGATATCGTTCAGGGAGGCCACAGCCCCGTGGCTAGTCCAGTTGACCATGTCTGTAGACGTGTGTAACAGCCAGTCGTACATGACGAACCCTTCGGCATTGTCCTCGTCGTGGGTCGTGTACAGGTAAACCGTATCCCCATGGACATAGGGCGCCGGGTCACACGTGTAGTTGGTTGTAATGATTGGTTGCTGGGCAAAGGCCATTCCAGCCAAAGCCAATACAGAAGTAACGGATAAAATATTTTTCATCTTAATCTCCAAACATGTTTAACACCAGAGATAAAGATATATTGCGAAAAGCCCCGCGGAACGCCCCGGGATTAACTTATCATTGACATTTTTACAAAAGTGGGCGGGGGAGTCTCGTGGAATTACTTGCCGGACGAGACAATCACCTTCGCGGTCTTCAAGATTTTGTTCTTGAGCTTGTAGCCCTTCTGGAACACGGTCACCACGTGGCCTTCGGGCACGGTCTCGCTGGGCTGCTGCATCAGGGCTTCGTGCATGTTCGGGTCGAATTCGGCACCCGTCGGGTCGATTTGCTCGAGGCCCGCATCGGTCAAAATCTTTGCGAACTGGTTGTAGATCATCTGCATGCCCTTCTCGAAGGCTTCCAAATCCTGGGCCTTGTTTTCGCTCGCGAAAGCGCGCTCGAAGTTGTCCTGCACTTCAGAGAGCTTTTCAAGGAGCTTGCCGTTTGCCGTTTCGATGAGTTCGAGCTGTTCCTTGGCGGTACGACGGCGGTAGTTGTCGAATTCGGCCATCAGGCGCAAGTTGCGGTCATTAGCGTCGGCCAGTTGCTGCTTCAGGACTTCTGTCGGGTCCGGAGCCGCGGCTGGTTCCGCAGGCTGTTCAGCAGATTCAGCGGGTTGCTCGGCGGTAGCTTCGGCCTGGGCTTCGTCAGCCTTGTTGGCTTCGGCTTCCATCTTCATGGCTTCTTCGGCGGCCTTGAGCACGTCCTGTTCGAATTTTGCCTTTTCTTCGGCGGTCGGTTCCTGCTGATTCAAATCTTCTGCCATTTCTAAAAAATCCTTTTAAAATGCCTCACATTGATATGTCGGGGCTCTGTTTTACATTTTCCGTGCCATATTTAGCAATTTTCATGCCAAGTGCAAAGATTAGAAAGTTGTTTTGTTTTGAAACATACAACGACTTTTTTACAATTATTTGAACAAAAATGCTTTTTCATGAAAAAAGAGTATATCTTTGTAAATAAAAGTTATAAGAAGGACTCCATATGAATACAGAAACACCGAATCGCGGCCCGAATCCAGCCCAAATGAAGGCTGTCGGCCTCAGAATTTCATTTATGATGGCCCTATGGATGAGCTTTACGCTCAGCATATTTGGTACCGCTACGGCTGAACGCCCTGCCGGCATGCCTTTGGCCCCTATTATTATAGGTTGGTTCGGCAGCTTTGTCTTGAGCTTTGTGGTGAGCTTCGGCATCGGTTTTGTGGTGCCCATGGGCAAGGTGAATGCCGCTCTTGGCCGAAAATTCCACCTGCAGCCGCGAAAAATAACCACTCACATCATTGAAACCTTCGTTTCCAACCTGATTTATACGCCGCTCATGACGGCCGTCATGGTAACTTTTGCCTATTTCGTGCTGATGCCGCCTGACCACAAACCGCCTTATATGCCCATGTTCGTGGGTTCGCAAATTGCCTGTTTTGTATTCGGCTATATCATGATTTTCATTGCGATGCCCTTTATCGCCAAAAAAGCCTTCAAATCGGCAGGTGTGGGCATGCCTCCCAAACAATAGTTGGTTAAATTTTTTGTTACATTAAAACTTTCAAATAGCCTATTTCAATAAATCCCCGGTCAAGCTGACCGGGGAAATTTTTAAATTTGACATCAAAGTTTAATTCCCCTTTTTAAAGGTGATGTATGTGGAAAGCTAAGGGTGCAACCCGCTACTTTTTGTCTATACTAGCAATGACCTTTGTGCAAATGGGTGTGTTCATCTATGCACAAAAAATTCTGTCCGGCTCCTTCGTCAATGTGGAATCAGGACAGACCTGGCAAGCATTCATGCTCCAAATCTTCTTCCTCGCGCCATATATTCTAATGGTATTCTTTGCGGGGTTCTTCACCAACAGGTTCTCTAAAAACAAGGTGCTGGCTTGGTCATCCCTAACGATGACACTCTTCGTGATCGCCCAGGCGGTGTTGGTCACCTGCAGCTGCCCCCGCGTGGCATTCTGGTTGTCCATTGGCCTTAGCTGCGGTTTTGCGGTACATAGCGCCGCCAAATACGGCATTCTAAAAGAAATGTTCGGCGTTCGCAACCTGAGTTTCGCTAACGCATTCCTGCAAATCTTTGGTCTGGGCGGCATTATTTGCGCCTCCTGGCTTGCAGTGGTGGGGGTGAACCTCATTAACCTGGAATCCCTGCAGTCTTACGCCGCAGTCCATCGTATCACGTCGGAATCCCTTGTCATTCCCTGGATTTTGGCCGGAGTGGGCGTGCTGGGTACAGTATCCAGCTTCCTCGTGCCCAAGGTCAAGTACGAAAACAAGAACGTGAACATCCAGAACGTGAAGAAGCATTTGAGCCTGGGTTGGCGCGTGCCGACTCTCCGTGCATCCATTATCGCCCTTTCCATGTTCTGGGCATTGGCCCAGGTGTTCGTACTGATGTTCCAGGATGTGTCCGGTTCCTATGCCATCGACACCATCCAGAATTACCTTGCATTCGCTTTCGTGGGCCTTATGGTGGGCTCCATTATCGCCGCAACCAAGTCCCGCGACTTTATTGAAACCGGCTTTATCCCGATGGGTATGATCGGCGTGTCCGTTTGCATGTTCCTGGTGCCGTTCTTTGTGAACCCGGTGGCTTTGGTGATTCTTTATTCCTTGACGGGTATTTTCGGCGGCCTGTTCCTAGTGCCGGTGAACGCCCTTTTGCAGTACAATACGCGTCCCAACAACTCGGGTTCTGTGCTGGCATTGGCAAACATGATCCAGGCTATCGTCCTGATTGCCTTCCTGTTCCTGTTCTCCATGATGGTCCATTACACCGATATCCGCCCGCAGCTTTACTTCTTGGGCCTCGCTCTTGTGTCGCTGGTGGTGTTTGTCTGGACTATTTCCAACTTGCCCCAGGCTTTGCTCCGTACTCTGCTTAAGCTGGTGTTTAACCGTTACCGCATTCGCGTGCTGGGTGTGCAGAACATTCCCAACGAAGGTCCGGTACTCTTGGTCGGTAACCATCACAGCTTTATCGACTGGGCCATGCTCCAGATGGCATCTCCGCGTCCTCTTTGCATTGCCAGCAACAAGGACCACTTTGAACGTTGGTACTTGCGCTCGGTGTTAAAGCGTCTCGGCATGATCCGAATCGACAATAACAATCCCAAAGAAGCTATGGACAAGGTCCATGAGGCACTTCTGGCCGGTAAAGCGGTGGTCATTTTCCCGACAGGCGAAGTGTCCAAGTCCCCGCACGTGGAACCCTTTACCATTGACTATTCTTCGGCTGTTGACGAGACCGACGCGGTGATAGTCCCGTTCTACATTCAGGGCCTCTGGGGCACAAACTACAGCTATAGCGGCTCCAACATGTATGGCGCGTCTTCGGACCGTTCCGTGACAGTTGCCTTTGGCGATGCCATTCCCGCAACGACGCCTCCTAACGAGATTCGCGCCATTGTCCGCAAGATTTCGATTGATGCCTGGAAGTACGCCGTCAAGTTCGTGCACCCGATTGCGTCGTCCTGGATTCGAACCTGCAAGCGTTACGTGAAGCATGGCCCTGCTATTTACAGCCCCGACGGCAAACACTTTTCGGGTTACAAGCTCATGGGTGCCGTTATGGCATTCCGCGGGCTTTTAAGGAAAAAGCTTGGCAAAGATGAACAGAATATCGGTATCATGCTCCCGCCGAGCCCCGCTGGCGTCATCGTGAACCTGGTACTCTGGGTCATGGGCAAGACGAACGTGAACTTGAATTACACCTCGTCGGTCGAAAACGTCAAGTACTGTTGCGAACGCGCCGACGTGACGACGGTCATTTCGAGCAAACAGTTTATCCAGAAACTGAAGGGGAGAGGGAACGACTACTCCGAAATTGCCTCGGACAAACTTCGCATTCTTTACGCCGAAGACTTGATGAAAGAAATCCCGAAGGCAAAGATTGCGGCATTGCTGCTTACCTGTATCGTGCTGCCCTCGTGGCTCATTCGCTTTATTTTCTGCAAGCGTACCAAGATTGACGATACGGCTGTCATTGTGTTCAGTTCCGGTTCCGAGGGAACTCCGAAAGGCGTGATGCTCAGCCACAGGAACTTGATGGGTAACATTCAGCAGCTTGCGTGCATTATTAACGTAAGCCGCGGCGACGTGATGCTTTCGGAACTTCCGCTGTTCCATAGCTTCGGCCTTACCGTAACCACGCTTTTGAACTTGACCGAGGGTTGCCCGATTGTGGCAGTGGCAGACCCCACCGACGTAAAGACCATGGCCCGCGTATGCGCCGAATTCCATGTGACATGCTTGGTGGCAACGCCTACGTTCTTGCGAGCCTTTACGGTGAGCCGTTACGTGCATCCGTTGGTGTTCAAGTACGTGCGCATGATTATTGCCGGTGCCGAAGCCTTGCGCCCGGAACTTGCAACTGCATTCCGCCTCAAGTTCGGTAAAGAAATCTACGAAGGTTACGGCTGCACCGAAACGGCTCCGGTGGCCTCGGTGAATACCGAAAACACTCTGCACAACGACTACACGACGCTCCAGATAAATAATAAGCCGGGTACCGTGGGTCCTGCGCTTCCGGGAACACAGTTCCTGATTGTAGACCCCGAAACGAACATTCCACTCCCGACAGGCGAAGCGGGTATGATTCTGATTGGCGGCTGCCAGGTGATGCAGGGCTACCTCAAGGACCCGGACCGCACAAATAGCGTTATCGTGAAAATCAACGGTATTCGTTACTACCGCACCGGCGACAAGGGATACCTGGACGAAGACGGATTCTTGACGATTGTGGACCGCTACAGCCGATTCGCAAAGCTCGGCGGCGAAATGGTGAGCCTGGGTGCCGTCGAAAAGAAGATTCAGGATACGCCGGTCCTGGAAGGCTGCGACTACTTGGTGACGACCATTCCGGATTCGGCCAAGGGCGAAAAGATTGTTCTTTTGTACCAAGGCGAAAAAGACCCGAAGGACGTGATTTCGGAATTGCGCGCAAGCAACTTCCCGCCGATCATGCTCCCGTCGCTTGCCTTTGCGGTCGAAAAAGTGCCTAAGCTCGGTACGGGCAAGGCAGACTTTACCACCGCGAAGAAGGTCGCCAAGGAACTCGCCGGTGTAAAATAATGTGCATAAAGGAGATGTGTGATGTGAAATTTTATAATTTATCATCACACATTTCACATTACACATTAATAATCGCTTATGAATCTTGAGCAACAAAATACAGGTTTGACCCCGGTACGAACGGCACGGTTAATTTCGTCGCTAATCGCCCTAGTGGGCATGGTTTTCTTGTTCCTGGAACGGGCGCTTGCTGCCGTGCTGCAAATGGCATCCGAAGGCGTTCAGCTTGGCCTTACGCGCTATGACAGCTTTACCGGGCGTATGGCGCTTCAGAACTTTGCCGAAGACCGTCAGCTGTTCAAGATGCTTCAAGACGTCCAAGAACTGCTTCCGTCAGCGGAATCGGCCTTGACCGTTTTCTTGTTTATTGCAATCGTGTTGTTGGCTATTGCTGTGGTGGGGCTTGCTCTACCTAGGTTCTTTGTACATATTCTTGTGGCAATCAAGCTCCTTAAATGGGAAACTGATGAGACCGAAGAAGATGGTGAAGAAACATCTTTCCGTGAAATTTTGACCAACATCGGGGAGATTCCGCTTAAAAAGCTTGCCATCCCGGTTGCCGTAATCGTCGTTTTGGTGGGCGGTTTCGCAGGGATTCGTAGTTGCCAGGAATCTGCAAAGTTTGCTTCTGTTGATTCTGCAGTCGAAGATTTGGAACAGCACACGCTGGACTACATCAAGGCTCAAAAGGCCTATTTCGGCAAAACGAAGACTGTTGGTGGCCCCAAAGCCCTCCAGTTGCCGGACACATCTTCTACTGATTACTTTGAATACAAGATTACCGGAGCTAGGTTTACCGCCATTTCGAGAGTACCTATCGAAGGTTGCCCTGCCGGTACCAAATGGAGCGTCTATTCTGAATCCAAGGGCGTTTTCAGCAAGGAATTGGCCCTGTACAGACAGCCACCCAAGATTCCGGCCTGTATAAACATTACGCCGAATTACAAGAACATTGGTCGCCCCGAGAAGACCAAGAAAGTGGAAGATCCGAAGGCAAACGAACAGAAATCCAAGGATTCGACCGCCAAAGACCAAAAGGCAAAAGAGCCTGAAAAAAAGTAATTCTGGCGTTGAACCTTGTTCACCGGCATAATGTTTAATTTCGTATACAAAAGCTCGTTTTAGTTAAACGAGCTTATATTTATTTATAGCGCCCATGTGGGTGTGTTGTTTGGGAAAAATGTATGAAAATCAATCATGGTATAAATTTTGCCATGGCGGTATTTTGCGCAGGTGCCGTAAGCGCGAACGCCGCCATTGAATGGGTAAACCAGTGCACCAGTAACGGCTTTACGCTGATTGCCGAGTCGGCGCACTTTGAAGTCTGCAAGAAGCCGACGACGGATGACGGCCAGGCGAACAACGTTTCCATTCCGGATGCGGATGCGCAGGGCGTGCTCACGTCGCTCGAAAAAGTTTATTCATTCTATATCGATTCGCTCGGCTGGATGTTGCCCTTCCCGAAAAGCCCGGATAAAAAGCTCAAGAGCAACATCTACGTGTTCGACAATTCCGTGATGGCGGCGCTCTACGGCGGGCAGGACTACGTGAAAGGCTTGAACAACGAATTCGGACCGGGCATGTGGATTGGCGTGGGCTCGCTGAAAGATTATTGGGGCACGTCGCACGAATTTGCGCACGGTCTGCAGGGAGTCGCCGGCTGGATGGGCAACAACAGCCATTCGGGCTGGTTCGCCGAAAGCCATGCAAACTGGATGGCGCACCAGTACAATCCGAACGACGCCCACTGCGCCGAATACCTCATCAATTACCCGTATCTGTATTACGGCTCCACACGCGACCGCTACTGCAACTGGCAATTCCTGGAACACCTCAAGGAAGAATTCGGCGGCGGCAACAAGGGCGCACACGAGGTGAACCGAATTTGGATGGAATCGATTCGCGACGGGGAAGATGGCCGCATGGAGCAGACACCGTTCTCCGCGATGATGATGGTTTACGGCTGGTCGCTTGATAGTTTGAATGCGCAATTTGGCAAATTCGCCATGAAAAACGCGACGCTTGAATATGCACCTGCAAAGAAGACGCTATACAAGAAGTCCTGGGGCGATTATGAATTCAAGACGCGTCGTGACGCCAGCTGGGGCGACAATTACCGCAGACACACGCGCGTGACCATGCTGAACAAGATCCCGTGTCCGGATTATTCCCCTCGCGAAGGCATGGAAGAGGAATGCCCGGAACAATACATTTCGCCCTCCTACTGGGCGCCGCAGCGCTGGGGCTACAATCTGGTGCGACTCTATCCGGATTCCGCCGGCAAAGTCACGGTCAAGTTCCGCGGCATTGTGCAGGAAAAGCCGACGGTTAGCGGTTACACATGCTTTGGCGACAATACGGACTACTACAAGGGCAAAACCTACAAATGGTGCAATTACGCGCCCGACAAGCTGCCGGACCCGGCCTCGGGCTGGACAGTCGGGCTAGTCGCGGAGGGCGCGGACGGAACGCCGCGATACAGCGAAATGAAGCACGGTACAGGTTTTAATATTGAAATTGAGACGAAGGCAAACGACAAGGCATTGTGGCTTGCCGTGACGGCGACTCCGACCGAGATGCAGACGATTTTGTGGGACCAGTTCTACTACAGCGTTTACCGCTACCCGTACATGATCGAGGTGGTAAACGGTGCTCCCGAAGGCTACAATAAGGACTTCTGGAAACCCGCAAATGCAAGCGGATATACGAAACACAGCAACGGCGGCGGCCTCGTGAGCAGCAAAGCGAAGGTCGATGCGAGCGTGTACGTGGGCCCCAATGCAGTCGTGAACGGCGGCACCGTTTCTGGAAACGCCCGCATCGAAGACTTCGCGGTCGTAGACGGCGGCACCATCAGCGGAAATGCCATTGTCCGTGGTCGTGCGCTCGTGACTGCAGGTACCATTGGCGACGATGCCGTGCTCGAAGAAGACGCGTGGCTCGTGAGCGGAAGCATTACCGGTAAGGCAAAGGTCGGCGCGCTCTCGATTATCGTGAATACGACGGTGACGGACGATGCGCAGGTCTATGGCGTGATGTGGGCATTAAACGGCAAAAAGCTCTCTGGCACGGCGCAGTTGCGCGGTGACCTCGAAAACAACTTCGACAAGGAAATTTCGAAGGGGATCTTCTACGGCATGGTCGACAACGGAATGCTTAACAATGCAAACTACGGCGCAAACCTTACGACTCCGCCAACCGATGCGACCGCAAGCCTGGATAAGGCCGTATGGTATGCCGTGGCCGACGATTCGACTGAAACGGGTCCTTCTAAATTAATCAATACTCAACGCCTGCGCCTGAATCTCGAGGACAATGCTTTCGATGTGTTCAATTTGAACGGCAAGCACCTGGGTGTCGTTAAAAACGGAATTCAAGGTCAAATTTCGCTGCAAGAATCTTTGCGCAAGGCGGGCCTGAACGCGGGCACATACCTTATTCGCGGCAAGGAATCTAATAAAATGCACCGAGTGAACTTGCGGTAAACAGCCTCAGTGCATCAAAATAAACTTATTTAGAACGAATGAAAAAACTCTTTTTCATTCGTTTTTATTATCTTCAATACGTTTGGTGTGGAAAAAAAGAGGTTTACATGTTTGGAAAATCCCTATTTTTAACGACGGCGCTTTGTGTGGCCGCCTTGGCTCAAGACCCTAATCTGCATATCTACCTGGCCTACGGACAATCGAATATGTCGGGGCAGGCAACAGTGACCGATGCGGATCGTCAAACAAATCCGCGGTTCCAGGTACTGCGTGCAGGCAACCATTCCGGGCAAACCGTGGGCGAGTTTTACCCGGCGGCACCCCCGATGGGGCATAGCGGTTCCAAGGTCGGCATTGTCGACTTTTTCGGTCGCAAAATGATCAAGGAATTGCCGGATAGCATTACTGTGGCTGTCGCGAACGTGGCGATTGGCGGCCAGAGCATTGACTTGTTTGACAAGGATCGCAATGCGGCTTACGTGCAGAACGCCAAGAACAAGAACGATACCTGGTGGATTCCGTATCTTGAAGAATACGGTGGCGATGTGCACAAGCGCATTGTCGAAATGGGTAAAATTGCTAAACAGAAAGGCGTCATCAAAGGCTTCCTGTTCCATCAGGGTGAAGCGGATTACCAGATGAAGGACTGGCCGGAACGCGTCAAGAAGGTTTACGACCAGTTCATTGAAGAACTTGAGCTAGATCCGGAAAAGGTTCCGATTTTGCTTGGCGAGCTTGCGCCGACAGGTGATTTGGGCTGGCGTAACGACGCTGTGAAAGAGGCGGCGGACTTGATTCCGAACGGCTATGTGATTTCCGCCGAAGGTTGCCCGGCCATCAAGGAACCGAACTACACGTTGCACTTTACGCGTGATGGTTACCAGACTTTGGGGGAACGCTACGCCGAAAAAATGCTTGAACTTCTGAAGGCTCAAGAAGTCGCTCCCGATACGTCCGCAAAAGATACCGTGAAGACGGACTCCACACAACAAGACTCTTCAAAAGTTGATTCGGTCAAGACGGATTCGACGGCGCAAGACAGTACGATTGCAATCCGTAGCTTGCCGCGCCTGCAGGCTGTAGAATCGGAACAGCCGAAGCTCTATTACGACAAAAAAGAACAGGCGCTATTTGTTCGCTTCAAGAAAAATGGGCGAGAATTCCGTTACCGCGTCACTGGTAGCAAGAACTAAGAATCTTCGTTAACTTACAATGCAAAAAACCCCGGATTCAATCCGGGGCTTTTTAAATGATTGTCGAACGGAATTAGCCGTTTACCTTCGGAAGCTGGGCGAGGCTCTTGGCGATGTCTTCATCCGTCGGGATGTAGTCGCTCATTTCGCCGTCGTTGAACTTCTGGTAGGCAACCATGTCGAAGTAACCCGTGCCGGTGAGGCCGAACACGATGTTCTTGGCCTGGCCAGATTCCTTGCACTTGAGGGCTTCGTCGATGGTAGCGCGGATAGCGTGGCTGGATTCCGGAGCCGGGAGAATGCCTTCGGTCTGGGCGAAGAGCTTGGCGGCTTCGAACACCTTGGTCTGTTCCACAGACGTTGCACGCATCAGGCCCTGATCGTAGAGTTCAGAGAGGATGCTGCTCATGCCGTGGTAGCGGAGACCACCGGCGTGGTTGGCAGACGGGATGAAACTGGAGCCAAGGGTGTACATCTTGGCCAGCGGGCAAACCTTACCGGTATCGCAGAAGTCATAGGCGTACTTACCGCGAGTGAAGCTCGGGCAGCTTGCCGGTTCCACAGCGAGAATATCGTAGTCGGCTTCGCCACGGAGCTTTTCACCGATGAACGGGCTCACGAGACCGCCGAGGTTAGAACCACCGCCAGCGCAACCGATGATGAGGTCGGCCTTCACGCCGAGCTTGTCGAGAGCGGCCTTGGTTTCGAGACCGATCACGGACTGGTGGAGGAGCACCTGGTTCAGCACGGAACCGAGAACGTAGCGGTAACCCGGCTGCTTCACGGCAGCTTCCACAGCTTCAGAAATAGCGCAACCGAGGCTTCCGGTGGTGCCCGGGAATTCGGCGTTGATCTTCTTACCGATTTCGGTGTTCATGGAAGGAGACGGAGTCACAGAGGCTCCGTAGGTGCGCATGACTTCGCGGCGGAACGGCTTCTGTTCGTAAGAAACCTTCACCATGTAAACCTGGCAGTCCAGTCCGAAGAAGGCACTGGACATCGAAAGGGCGGTGCCCCACTGGCCTGCACCCGTTTCAGTCGTCACGCCCTTGAGGCCCTGCTTCTTGGCGTAGTAGGCCTGAGCGATGGCGGAGTTGAGCTTGTGAGAACCCGAAGTGTTGTTGCCTTCAAACTTGTAGTAGATGTGAGCCGGAGTGCCGAGGGCCTGTTCGAGGAAGTAGGCGCGGACCAGCGGCGACGGACGGTACATCTTGTAGAACGTGCGGATGTCTTCCGGAATTTCGATGTACGGAGTGTCGTTATCGAGTTCCTGCTTGATGAGTTCGTCGCAGAAAACCGGCTGCAGGTCTTCGAAGGTCACCGGCTTGCCGGTACCCGGATTCAGGAGAGGAGCGGGCTTCTTCTTCATATCGGCACGGACGTTGTACCATGCCTTCGGGAGTTCATCTTCTTTAAGGTAAGTCTTGACCTGACCTTCGATCTTGAGCGAGTTTCTCATATATGTTCCTTTTTTGCGGTCCGCCAGGGGCGCAACCAAAATTTTGCCCTAACAATATAAAAAAAACGAGTGTAGCCCAAAGGAAGTAGTTCTCACCAAGTAGTTTAATTTGGAATGGTTGACAGAAAAAATTTTTTTAGTAAATTCAAAGTATGGCTATCAATCATAACCTATTTACTGGGCAGACAGAACTAGCAGGGGAGGTCCGCGTGTCGCATGCTGGCGAGGGCGCAAAAACGCTCCCGGTCCACAGCGGTAAGAAATTCATTAGACTCCGCCCGCATTCCCGTAAACCCAAAGCACAAAATAAACAGACCAAAGAGGTATGAGAACTCCAAAAGGTTAGTCAGTCTTTGGTCTTCCTTCGCTTTGATAACAGCTTAATACCTGTTACCAAAGCTCGGCATAATAAACAGACCAAAGAAGTATGAGAACTCCAAAAGAGTTTGCCAGTCTTTGGTTAACATCGTTTAAAAAGCACCTCGGATTTCCGAGGTGCTTTTTTTACAAATTATGAAAACTTATTCTAGCAGGAGTTCCTGCGGGATTGCGCCTTCGATAACGAGGAGTCTCCGCTTGAGATCGAGCCCCAGGGCGTAGCCGACCAGGCTTCCGCCCTTGCCCACCACGCGATGGCAGGGGAGGATGATCTGTAGCGGGTTCGCGCGGAGGGCGGCGCCCACGGCACGTGTGGCGCGGGGCTCTCCAACCGCTTCGGCCACCTGCTGGTAGGTACGCGTTTCTCCATAAGGAATCTGGGTGATGGCTTCCCAGACTTTCATCTGGAAATCGGTGCCGTACACCTTGAGCGGGAGCGAAAATTCCTGGAGCTTTCCGGTCAAGTACAGGTTCAATTGCTGTACGGCCTTGCGGTAGGCGCGGGCCACCGTCGAAGATAAAGTCTGAACCATATCCGGCTCGGCATAGGCGCAGGCCTGAACCGAACTCGGAACACCTTCTCCCGTATAGCGCAAGCTACACAGTTTGGATTTTTCGAACACGAATGTCCATTCGCCCCACAAGTTGCGGTGCGCAATCGTCGTGAATCTTGAATCCGAGAAGTTCATGGTATGAATATAAAAAGGTGTTCAGTTTCAGGCAACAAGTTTTTGTAGGAAGTAGGCAGTGGTTAGTAAGAACTTAGTTGGTAGAACTTAGAACTCAGACTAATTACGAAAAAAAGCCTATTTCTCTATACTCTAAGCTCTAAGTTCTAAGTTCTGTTTTCTAACTTTCCTAGCATGGAATCTTACTTTTTTATCGGTGTTGCGGGCGTAGGCATGAGTGCCATTGCCCAGTATCTTGTTGGCAAGGGTGTAGCAATTAGCGGTTCGGACCGCCAGTTTGGAGCGGCAGAAAAGCCCCTCGTTATGAATCAGCTTGAAGAATGCGGCGTCAAGTGCTTTCCGCAAGATGGCTCGGGTGTAGTTGCAGGCCTGAATGCAGTGGTCGTCAGTACCGCAATCGAAGACACGAACCCGGACTTGAAGCGCGCCAAGGAACTGGGAATCCCGGTGATGCACCGCAGCGAAATGCTCGCTAAGATTTCTAAAGAAGCGAAGACTATCGCCGTCAGCGGCACCAGCGGAAAGTCCACCGTGACCGCTATGATTTATCACATTCTGCAATACGCGGGCCTCCAGCCCTCCGTAATGACGGGTGCAGGCCTCGTGAACTTGCAGAAGGAAGGCAAGATCGGTAACGCCGTGTCCGGTAAGGGTGAATGGCTCGTGGTCGAAGCAGACGAAAGCGACGGAACGCTGGTGCGCTACGAACCCGAAATCGGCCTGATTCTGAATGTGGACAAGGACCACAAGGAAATGAGCGAACTCCAGGAAATCTTCCTCAAGTTCAGCCACAACATTTTGGACAACGGCAAGATTCTGATCGTGAACGACGCGCATCCGCTTGCCAAGAAGTTCAGCGCCGGCCGTGAATTCGACTTTGGCTTTGAAAATTACGTAGGCGTGCAGGGCACGGACTTCAAGTCTGTCGGAACCTCGATTCAGTTCCGCGTACGCCATCAGGCTGAACTGGTAAAATTCGTCGTACCGCTCCCGGGCAAGCACAATATGGAAAACGCCTTGGCCGCAACGGCTGCCGCACTCCGCGCAGGCGTAACGCTGCATACCTGCGCCGACGCCCTTGCCACATTCCCGGGCGTGTTCCGCCGTCACCAGATTCTCGGAACCTTCAACGGAGTGACTCTCGTAGACGACTTTGCTCACAATCCGGCGAAGATTGCCGCCAGCATCAAGAGCGCCCAGGACTTTACCGAAGGCCGCGTCATCGCCTGGTTCCAGCCTCACGGCTTTGGACCCACGCGATTCCTTCGCAAAGACCTCGTGGAATTTATCGCTAGAACGCTCCGTCCGAAGTCTATTGACGAAGACCGCGAAAACGATGTGATGTTCTTCAGCGAAATCTACTACGCAGGCGGCACCGTCACCCGCGACATTAGCGCCGGTGACCTTGCCGACGATCTTTTGATCAAGGGCTGCGAAGCCATCTACATCGAAGACCGCAACAAATGCGCCGAGAAGATGGTCGAATACGCCCAGCCCGGCGACACCATCCTCCTGATGGGGGCCCGCGACCCGAGCTTGCAGTCCTTTGCACAACACGTGCAACAATTATTAGAACAAGAAATCATGTAATTCTTGTAAATTATAACACTTCAAAAACTGTGATTTTCAAGTCACAGTTTTTTTGTTGTGAGGATAAATAGTTAAAAAGAACAAATGTTCTTCATCGACAAGGTCCTGGCTGCGTCGGCCAGGGAAGGGGAGGGTGCAGGGAGGGGACCGGGCGGCCTTCGCAACTCCGAGCTGGGGCCCCTCCCGCATTATAAAAAAGATTTTTAAGGTTTTCCCTTAAAGACTTTCATGCTTACTCATGCAATGCAAGCTGCCGCCCTCTTCAATCACAGTGCGACAGTCAAGCCCGATGACCTTGCGGTCCGGGTACACGCTTTCAAAGTAAGCCTTGGCCTTCGCATCATTCGGCGACTTGTACTTCGGGAAAATCAGCGCGCCATTCACATAAATGAAGTTCATGTAGCTGGCCGGCAAAATCTGCCCGTCGTCGAGCTTGCGCTGCGGCGGCAACGGTAACGAATCCACCTTGGCCTTGTTACCGTAATGACTCTTGAGCCAGGTTTCAATCAGATACTTCGCTTCAGTCAGAATGATGTTGTTCGGAGAACGCTTGTCCGTCGCTTCGCACATCACGATGCGATCCTTAGCCACAAAACGAGCCACGTTATCGATATGGCCGTCCGTATGGTCGCCATGCAATCCGTGGGGGAGAATCAGCATGTCGCGGAGACCGAAAGCCTTGCAAAGGGCCTTGACCACCTTCTTGACGTCCTTCAAATCATTGCGGTTCTTGCCCGTCAGACAATCCAGCGTGGTAATGCCAAGACCGTCGCCGTTGACTTCAATAGCACCGCCTTCAAAAATGTAGGGGACACTTGAGCCCTTCTTGTATTCGAAAATATCGGCAATGCGTTCAGGAATCTGGTTATCGTTTTTCCAAGGCGGAAATTTTGCGCCCCAGGCATTAAAAACCGTTTCCGAAACAATCGTCTCTTTTCCTTTTTTCAAGAAGAACGGACCGTAATCGCGAATCCAGATATCGTCAGTCTTGATAGTAAAGAAACTGGCCGGGAAAGGGCGGTCTGCGACAGCAATTTTTTCCGGCGTCGTCAGAAAATCCTTTTTAGGAACCAGTACATTCACGGGCTGAAATTCGCTAATCGTGCGGATTAGATCGATATAGAACTTGCGGATCATTTCTCCGCGTTCACCGTACCAATTCTTTTTATTATGCGGAAAAGCAAGCCATGTTGCAGCCTGATCTTCCCATTCAGCAGGGTAGCGAACATTTGTTTTTGCCATAAAAAATCTCTCGTCTGTAGGGCAAAGCCCGTTCTACTTGTCGCACCAAATCTTGAGAATATCGCCATAGAGGTCAACGCGGCGATCCCTGAAGTGCGGCCACCAGCGGCGATTTTCTTCAGTTTCCTTCAGGTCGATTTCCACAATGCTTGCGCCCAGGAAATCGGTATCGCACTTGTGAATCAAGTAA
Source organism: Fibrobacter sp. UWT2 (assembly GCF_900142545.1). Classification (NCBI taxonomy): domain Bacteria; kingdom Pseudomonadati; phylum Fibrobacterota; class Fibrobacteria; order Fibrobacterales; family Fibrobacteraceae; genus Fibrobacter; species Fibrobacter sp. UWT2. The sequence goes on from NZ_FRBF01000002.1 coordinate 266,824, forward strand.
CCATCGGGAGCAGCCACGAACGAAGTTCCCCAGAAGGTGAGTTCGCCTTCGGTACCGATACGGTTTGCCGAAAGCACGAAGGTGCGGTTCGCAATCGCGTGTCCGCGCATCACCGTGACCCAGCTGTCCTGCTGACGCGGGTAAATTTCAGCCGGTTCAGACTTCATCCAACCAATGGCGGTGGGGTAGATAAGAATGTCTGCACCCTTCAGGCTCATAATGCGAGCGGCTTCAGGGAACCACTGGTCCCAGCAAATCAGCACACCCAGCGTACCTGCCGAAGTCTTAATCGGTTCAAAACCGGTGTCGCCCGGAATAAAATAATACTTCTCGTAAAAAGCCGGATCATCGGGAATGTGGCTCTTGCGGTAAAGGCCCGCAATGGAGCCGTCGCGTTCAAAAACGAATGCGCTGTTGTGGTAAATGCCACGAGCGCGCTTCTCAAAGAACGGGAAAACGATAACGGCGTTAATTTCTTTGGCAATGCCCTGCCACTGCTTGACAATGGGGCTATCCTTTTCGATGGCCATGTCGAAAAAGTCGGCATTTTCCTCAAACGGGAAATACGGCGTATGAAACATCTCGGGGAGAACGACCAGGTCGATTCCCTTGCCCTTAAGCGCTAGAGCCTGTTCTACGTACCATTGATTATTGCTTTCGGGATTCCCCGTCCACTTGCCCTGCAGGGTTGCTGTCTTGATTTTGTTCATGTTCCAAATTTAGATTATTATTGTTCAATTTCAAGAACCAATAGTCTTCACTATTGATAGAACTCGCGTTTAGAATCGGGTCATTTTCCGGATCGATCATCATTACCTCAATGTATCGCGAACAAAACCATCTTCGGGCGGTTCGTTAAAGACTTCGAAGGTGCCCGAGCCAATCACGGCCCCGTTCTTGTACGCGATTTCGACGCGGTACTTTCCAGGAGGCACATTTTTCTTGCGCGTAAAGGTCCTGAAGCCAGATTCGCGACCGCCGTTAATTGTCATGCGGCCCGAAGAAATACGGTCGGTCAGTGAATATTTTCCAGTTTTCGGATCCTGATAATACCACAGGTATTCCAGTTCGGCCTTGAGTTTTGCCGGTGCATAGACCGATGTCAAGAAGTACACTTCGCTGCTGTCGACACGGTGCACGCTCGGAATCTTGAGTCCTATTGTCTGCAACAAGCTAGGATCATCAATATCGCAGCTGTAGCTTTCCTTGTCGAAGTTCTGACAGGCGAGTTTCTGCTTGAGCACCAGCGGTACGGGCGGCACCCAGTTCATAATGTAGGCCACAATCAAGAAAATACTGATGATGGCGGGAGCTACCAAAATGCTCTTCTTGCGGTGCGAAAGTTTCCAAATCAAGGCGCACATGCCAAAAGACAATAGCGTACTAATCAAGAACCAGATGAATCCGATGCGGTGAACCAAGTGCGGAATCGCAAAGTTCATGAACATGGTACCCAGCAAACAGAAGAAGGCGAGACTCACGCCAAAGCTTTCGTACTTCTTTTGCAGGAATTCGTTACCGACAAGCAAAATGGCAAGCAAAATCACCAGCAAGAACGAAGCGAGCGAACCGCTACTCTTGAAGTAGCAAACCACCAGGGCGCTGAATAAGCCGCCAAAGAAGAACTGCACGGCCCAAGTAAAGCGCTGCTTCCAAGTTTCGCTCCATTCACGATCTAGGAAACGGTGACGAACCACGATGGCGTTTTCAGGAATCGCCGTAGATTCGTAGCCCACATTCTTGGCGAACTTGGTGGCGGCACCCTTAGCCTTGACGGCAGCATCTTTGGCTTGGGCAGAAGCCTTGGCGGCGGCTTTAGCAGCAGCCTCTTTAGCCTTGGCAGACGCAATGGCTGCGGCCTTGGCCGTTGCTTCTTTTGCTTCGAGGGCGGCACGGTTGGCCGCTTCCTTGGCGCGGGCAGGCGTTTTCTGAGCTATGAAATTAGCAGCACGTCTAAAACGAGATTCTTCCGTTTTAACTTGAGAATCTTCTTCAGGTTCTGCAATAGGTTCTTCTGTTACGCTGTTTTCGACAACAGGTTCTGCAGGCTTTGCTGGTTTTTGTGCGGGGGCCGCCTTCGGCGTCGGCTTTGACTTGGCTTGAGCACTAGCCAGAGCCTGCAACCTTTCAGGGGTCCAACCTTCAGGGTGTTCCAACTGGGCAGAAAGCAAAAGAACTAGAATCAAAGCACCCGTGTAGTAGGCGAGCAAAATCAAAATATCGGTGCCATAGACCATTCGGCCAAGCGTTATGGAATCCCACGTAAAACCGCCCAAAAAAGCTATAGCCGGAAAAAACTTCTCTAATTTTTGAACAGCGGGTTTTTCCCGCAATTTTTCAACGAATTGCATGACCATAAAATAAAAAAATAATGGCCACGGGCTAATCTATCCATCACACTGTTTTTTATAGTACAGTATGTACTATATACAAAAACATTTCGTTTATACAATCAAAAAAAGTTGCTATTTTTACATAAAAAGTTGAAAATTGTACTATAAAAGCATTGACTTTGTTTTTCAGAGAAAATATATTTGATAGTATGAAACCGATTGTTGAATATCAAGATTACCACGCTTTTTTAAGCGACTACTACGAAGAGCGCAAGCGTACTTCGGCGTTTTCGTGGCGTGAATTCGCAAAAATAGCCGGTTTTGTTTCTCCATCGTACCTTAAAATGGTATGCGAGGGCAAGACAAACTTGAGTCGAGTGACCATAGAACGCGTTGCACAAGCGATTGGACTTGTAGGGTTCGAATTGGACTACTTTAAGGCCATGGTGAATTTTGGCAACGCTAAAAAAGACGTTGTCAAAAGGCGCTACTTTGACGAAATGCGCTCCATTGCAACGGAGCACAAAGTGCGAGTCGTCGACAAAACCGCATTCGAATTTTACGACAGCTGGAAAAATCCGGTAGTGCGAGAACTTGCACCCATGATGCCGGGAGCCATGCCGGGCGAAATTGCAAAGATGTGCAACCAAGATATCTCCGCCTACGAAGTTCGCAAGTCGCTCCTGTTTTTAGAGCGAGCAGGACTTCTGAAAAAAATCGGTGAAGAAACCTACGTGCAAACCGAAAAGTCCGTCATCGGTTCCAAGGAAGGGCTTCCGCTCGCCATCCGCACCATGCACCGGGAAATGGGCCGACTCGCCGTCGACTCCCTAGAAAAATTCGATTCCAACGAACGCAACGTAACTGGAATTACGATGGGCTTGAACCGGGAAGCCTACGAAAAGATTGTCGAGGAACTTGACGCCTGCCGCAAGAAAATAGTGGCAATCGCCACGGAATGCGGCGAACTTGATCAAGTTTACAGGTTAAATTTACAACTATTCCCTCTGACCAAGCAAGTCAAGGGGTCCAAGGAGGCTTAAGATGAATCAGAAACTGTATATGGCATGCGCGGGAATTTTCTCGCTTGCTATGCTTGCTTGTTCAGAATCAACAAATTCTCCGGTTTCGGGAACTGCCGAAGAACCCAATGTACTGACAGCGGAGAACGACATTTCCAGCTCTTCGATAGAGATTCCCGCTTCGTCCGCCGAAATACGCGAACTGTCGTCCAGTTCAGCAGAACCTCCGATTTTGTCATCAAGTTCGGAAATACCTTTACCGACATCCAGTTCTAGCGAGCCTCCTATTCCAGAATCAAGTTCTTCATCGCATTCCATTCTGTGTAAGACAAATGGCGGACCGTGTGGGGGACCCGGTGGTGGCGATTTGTGGTTCCCGGCCTACGATTACGACCTAATTCAGACTGACCGATATGCCGAAGACAAGTCCGTATTTGGAGAAAAAGCAGGAACATGGTTCTTGGAGACAGATTCTTCTGATGGCGGAAAATCCACCATTCAATGGGGTCTTGAATACATGGACATTGATTGGGATGGACAATCTCTCATCCCCGTCATTGAAGAATGTGACGGTCTATGCGGTACGTTTGCTTTAGACAAAGGTGATCTTTCTTATGATCCTTTTATAACAATTGGATTCTATGTTGCCGGTTTTGATTCTAGTGGAAATCCGTTGTCCGCAGACGTATCGAATTGGCAAGGCATCTGTATCGCTTTTAGCCTTTCTGGAGCGCCCGCAGATGTGCAACTTAGCATGGGTGATTCCCTTGACGAAGCAATGGGATACGCGCTTCCAGAAGAAGTTCTGGGAAAATCTTATGGGAGATCGAGTTGTTTTGAATGGAGTGACTTTTTGCAACCTACCTGGAAAAGCAAAGACGCCTTGACCGTATCAGGAGAAGAGGCGGCCCGTCGGCTCGTCAAAGTGATTATCAGAATTCAGGGAAAATCTGGATCAAAAGGCGAATTTATTATACAGGGAATAGGCACCAACATCTAAATTGATTTTCCAAATCCATATTTTTCTACATCCCCAATTTTTGTATATTTGACGCAATTACAGGAATTGGAGGATGATTTATGCTTAGATTAGCTTGCAAAGCCGCCCTCGGCTTTGCACTCGTTTTTACGGCTTGCGGTGACGATAAAAAGATTGTTTCACCAGAACCAATTGCGGACGTCTCAAGTTCATCCCGTTTTGATGTGTTGACTTCATCTAGTGATCATGAATTAACTTCATCTAGTTCTGAAGAAAAAAGTTCATCTAGTTATGACAGAATAAGCTCATCTAGTTACGATGATGAAATTGAATACAGTTCGTCTTCTGAATCAGAGAGTGAACGCTATCGCAGAAATTGCATGGAGAATTCACCAATAATAATTTATTGTAATATGAATAGATTCATGGACGAATTCCCGGAATGCAAAGCCGAAAATGAAGGCCAAATCGATTCAACATTTATCGTGACAGATCCTCCAACATATTATCGTTGCGAGCAAGGTTCATGGGTAGAAAGAAATTCAAGTGTTTTATGCGATACCGTTAATAAATCGGAAGGGGATGTTTGCATCCGTACCAAAGAAAGCCTTCCCACCGCACGATATGTATACGCAGGTAATGGCGTTTGGTACGATATCGACAGTCTTGCAAATGCGAATCCAGAATGCAATGCAGAAAATGACAGTTTAAAACAAAAACTGACTTATGGAGAAGATTCCAACACGGTAACCATTTATCATCGTTGTTATAATGGATTCTGGAGCAAAATAACTGAATTGGAATATTATTGCCCAACGGAAAACATGGCTGTCAGAGACACGTGTTCGTATGAATTAGACGGTCAAATGCATTACTATTTGTATGAACAAAAGAGCCAAAATGGCGAAAATGTATGGATGAAAAGCAACTTTGACCCCAAATTGGGTTATTGCCCTATTGACATTATTCTAGATAAATATTTTGTCGAATCTGAAGGCGAATATTATACATGTGAATATGGTGAATGGAAAAAGATAACCATCGAAAAAAAGTAAAATAATTTACCGACATCTTGCTTTTTTGTGCAGTTGTACTTATATTTAGTAGTGAACAAAGGTGCAACTAAACAAAAAGGCATTTATGGATATACGCGAAAAGTTGAACATTCTTTCGGCAGCGGCCAAGTACGACGTGTCATGTTCTTCAAGCGGATCCAAACGGCAAGCGCCTAAAGGCGGACTCGGGAGCGCCTGTAGCGCGGGCATATGCCATACCTGGTCATCTGACGGGCGATGCATTTCGCTTTTGAAGGTGCTCATGAGCAATGCCTGCAAGTACGATTGCGCCTACTGCATCAACCGACGCAGCAATGACATTCCGCGCGCCACATTTACCCCTAAAGAACTCATCAACCTGACTCTTGAGTTTTACCGTCGCAACTACATCGAGGGCCTTTTCTTGAGTTCTGCGGTGGTGGGGTCGCCCGACCGAACCATGGAAATGCTGATTCAGGTGGCCAAGGAACTGCGCACCGTCCACAAATTTGGCGGCTACATTCACCTGAAGGCAATTCCCGGGGCCAGTCGCGAGCTTTTGTACCAGGCGGGACTTTATGCCGACCGCAGCAGCGTGAATATCGAAATTCCAACCGATAGGGCGTTACAATACCTCGCCCCCGAAAAGAACCACGCCTCCATCATGACTCCCATGAATTTTCTTGCCGAAAAGAAGATGGAATATAAGGCGGATCATTCCCGCTATTCGCCGAAGTTCTTGCCGGCAGGTCAAAGCACCCAGATGATTGTTGGGGCAGCAGGGGAGTCGGACTTGCAAATTCTGACGCTTTCCAATGGATTCTACAAGCAACAGCAAATGAAGCGCGTGTATTTTTCAGGCTATGTACCGATCAACGCCGACAAGCGTCTCCCGGCGCTCACGACCAAGCCGCCCCTGGTGCGCGAACACAGGCTTTATCAGGCCGACTGGCTCATGCGTTTCTACAAGTTCGGTTTTGATGAAATTGTAGACAAGGCCAATCCGAATTTGGACCTGGACTTGGATCCGAAAGCGGCCTGGGCATTGCGCCACCCGGAATTTTTCCCTATCGACATCCAAACGGCTGACTACGAAATGCTCTTGCGCGTGCCGGGCATAGGCGTAAAATCCGCACAACTCATTGTCTCGGGACGCAGATTCTCCAAAATCCGACTGGAACAGCTAAAAAAGATGGGGGTTGTCCTCAAGCGGGCTCAATACTTCATTTACCACCCGGATACTCCAGCTTGTTTGCGCAGGCTATACCCCGAAATGGTGCGGCCTCTGCTGTTGCCCAAGCCCCAGCCGTTGCAACTGGATTTATTTACCAACCAACCCCTCGCACTCCCTGCTTAAACCAGCCAACTCCCAACTGTCTACTGCCTACCATCTACTGTCTACTTCCTACTGTCTACTACCATGCTTTCCATTTCTTACGATTCAACCTTCGATGGCTTCTTGAGTGTCGTATTCGAGATTTACCGCCAGCACCTAGAAGTGGGCGAGATTCATGGCGACCGCAGTACATCGCCTTGCAACCTCTTTATGCAGCCATTTCGCATCGAAACCTGCGAAGAAGAGGCGGCAAGACTCAAGCGGGCTATCGAAAATTACGCCAGCGCCGATATCCTGGAACTTTTGCATGTAGCTTTCCGCTCCGAAGAAGAGGGCATCGAGATGAAGATTCTTGCCTATCTACGCAAAGTTTTTGACGGCAAGGATCCAAAATACGCCAAGAACCCGACCTCCGACGAAATGCTCCCGCTGTTCATGACTGCACGTGCCGTGCGTCACGAAGCTGGCGGAATGCTCGGACTTGTTCGCTTCAGCAAGACATCTGACGGCACGTATTTCGCCGAAATCGAGCCCAAATACGACATTCTAGATCTGATTGTGGGGCATTTCCGCGGGCGGTTTGCTAACGAAAAGTGGGCGATTTACGATTCCAAACGCGGTTTTGGAGTGTATTACGCAGGCCATGAGCTAGCAGAAATTACCATTCCGAACATGGATGCCGTCTCCAAAGCCACTCCGCCCGACGAAATGGTTCGCCTCTGGCAAGATTACTACCAGTCCATCGCCATCAAGGAACGCGAAAATCCAAAACTCTTAAAGCGTTGCCTACCCGTGTACTACTGGAAACACCTGCCCGAAAGGCAATTTTCCCGCTGTTGACAGCATTCCAACCATTTTGATGCGATTTTTCAAAAAAAATGCCCTTATTTATCCAAATAATTGTATTTTTCTTTTGAAAATAATGGAGAATTTGTTGTTATGAACATGGTTTCGGCTAAACCGGGATTTTTTGTACAGGATCGTTTTTTATATAGCAAGGATAACGAAAAGGTGATTCTTCGTGGAATCAACCATATGTTTATTTGGACAGACCGCGAAGGAAAAACCATTCCCGAAATAGCCAAGACGGGAGCCAATTGCGTAAGAATCGTTTGGAATACCCGCGGCCGCGTGAGCGACCTCGACAACATTATTGCGCAGTGCATATCTAACGGAATGATTCCCATTCCCGAAATTCACGATACCACGGGCAACTGGGAACGCCTGGGCGATGCTGTCGATTTCTGGCTCCGCGAAGAAACGGTGCAGATGATTTCGAACCATCAGCAGTACTTGATTCTGAACATCGGTAACGAACCGGGTGCAGAATCCAAGTCCGCAGACGAATTCTTCACTGTCTATAATTCCATTGTCACCAGGATGCGCGCCGCCAACATCCGCATTCCGCTGATGATTGACGCCGACCAGTGGGGCCAAAGCGAAAAGAACCTGCTCAAAGTGGGCCCCAAGCTCTTGCAAGCCGACCCGGAACACAACCTTTTGTTCTCGCTGCACATGTGGTGGCCCTCGGAACGTCACGACCCGAAAGCTACGGGCTACGCTACCGTTCAAGACCGAATCCGCGGCGTGCTCGAAGCCTCCGTCGAAAAGAATTTGCCGCTGATCGTAGGCGAATTCGCTCCTGTTGCCGCAGGCGATATCAAGGAAATCCCGTATAAGTTCATTATGGCCGAAGCCGAACGCCTGAGCATCGGCTGGCTCGCCTGGAGCTGGGGTCCGGGTAACTTCGACAGCCCCGAAATGGATATGACAGTCCACAGCTCATTCAATACCCTGGTGGGCTGGGGCAAGGAAGTCTGCGTCGATAACCCAAACGGCATCCAGAACACGAGCGTCATTCCGACATTCATTCAAGAAAAGAATTTTGATACAGGCTCCCAGGCAATCGATGCAAATCTGATTCAAAACGGCGATTTTTCTGCCGACGAACCGCTAACCAACTGGCAAGTGGACTTCTGGGGCGGCAAGGCCGACGTCAAGGTCACGAACGGCGTTGTCCGTTTTGACATCAAGAAGGCTGGCAAGGAATCCTGGAACCTGCAGTTCAAGCAGAAACTTTCGCTCCGCGAAGGTATCACCTACATTTTCAGCATGCGCGCCAAGGCCGACAAGCCCCGCACCCTGAATGTGAATATCAAGCGAGATTCCGAAGAATATACGCCCTACGCCAACGGCCGTATCCTGGACTTGAGTACCAGCTGGCAGAGCTTTAGCTGGAAGTTTACCATGAAAGAAGATACGGACCCCGATGCCTTGTTGATTTACGATATGGGCGGGGTACCGATTTCTTGGGAACTCAGCGATATTTCGCTTGTGCAGGCCCGCAGCGTAGAAGACCGCCTCAACCGAACCTTCCAGCGCAATGTGCAGAAGAATTCGGGCTATTTTAACGCCCCGAATGGCCCCTGGGAATTGCATTTGTATTCCACCAAGGGTGAGCTTCTGGAGGTGCTCGACAAGGGGCGTGGTGGCGAAGGCATGCGCCAGTACCCCAAAATCGAACGCAGCGGAATCATGGTGGTGAAGGACTTATCCAAGTAACCGTCACACCTGTGAATATTCCAACTTGAACTAAAAAAAGTCTAATATTTTTTACATATAAAGCACTTTTTCAATGAAAAAGTGCTATTATAATACATAAGAAGGAAAAATATCTCTGGCGTAATACACCACGGAGGGAGTATTTATATGAATCTACAGGAATACGTCAATCAATTTGACTCAATGACCTGTATTATCTCCGTGGAGAAGTTACCCGATGGGTCGTACGGGAAAATCAGAATAGAAGTGGGGAACCCTGCGTATCTTGCCTCTTTCGAACAAAAATTCGATTCACCAGCCATGATGAATGGCGGGAAAGGATTTGTTCCCGGACTTGAATACACTGAATATCTGCCCAGAGACTTGAATTTCGAACATTTTATTCGTTCTTGCGCGGTTGACAAGAAACCGATGCATGCCTATATCCATCCGGACCGTTTCCCGGTTTGGTTCAACATTTTCAGTTTGCCGTTGAACATCGACGATCCGCATAAATGCTACTGTACCTACACGCAGGAACTTTCTACCGAGGCAAGTTCGGAGCAAATGGCTAATTTGTCTGCAAAGACAACTTCGGATGTATTGCAAACATGTATCAAGCTTCGCAGTTCCAAGAATTTCTTGAAAACGATGGATGAAATCATCAGCGATATCCGTTCGATTTGCAATGCGGAATACTGCTGTGTTTTGCTTACGGATTTCAAGGAACGCACCTGTTCCTTGCTCAGCGAAAGCATCCTTCCCGAATCTGGTTTACCGTCGTTCAAAGAATTCTTGACAGACTCATTCATCGACTTTGCCAAGTCCTGGCTGGAAACGATTGGCGGCAGCAATTGTCTGATTATCAAAGACAACAACGACATGCAGGAAATCAAGCTCAGGAACCCGAGTTGGTACCGTTCTTTGCAGTCCTCAAATGTCAAGAGTATGGTACTCTTCCCGCTCCAGTATAACGACGAAACCATCGGATTTATCTGGGCAACCGATTTTGACACCAAGGATACCGACCGCATTAAAGAAACCCTTGAACTTACGACATTCTTCATTGCTTCAGAAATTGCAAACTATCAACTTTTACAGCGTCTTGAAATGCTGAGTTCGACAGACTTGTTGACTGGAGTTCTGAACCGTAATGCCATGAACAACCGCGTCCTTCGCATGGTGTCCGGTCGCGAACGCGCGCCTCAATCGATTGGCATTGTTTTTGCAGATTTGAACGGGCTCAAGCCTGTTAACGACAAGGATGGCCACAATGCAGGGGATTGCCTGCTGAAAGAAGCCGCCTTGATTCTCAAGTTGACGTTCGAAGGGTGTGAAATTTACCGAGCCGGCGGAGACGAGTTCGTGATTATCGCCTTGGACAAACCTAGAAAAGAGATTGAATCGCTCGTCGAAAAAATCCGGAAGGACTCGGCGGACCCTCAAAATGTCAGCTTTGCGGTAGGATTTTACTATGATGACAAGGGTGGCGACATCCGTGTTGCAATGCGCGAAGCCGACGCCCTTATGTACGAAGACAAAAAACAATACTACGACCGATTCCCTGAATTAAGACGAAAATGAAAAAAGAAGAATTGCAAAAATTCGTTGAATCTTTTCCGACGATGACGAGCATCCTTTCTGTTGAAAAGACTGCAGACGGGAGTATCGGGACTATCCGCATCGAAGCGGGTAACCAGATCTATATCAAATCCATGGAAAGAAAAGACGAGGACGGCAATTCCGTATTCACCCAGACTTTTGTTCCGGGCTCCAATTATGAACGGTACATGGAAAAGGAACTGAACTTCGAGAAGTTCGTTTACCAGAGCGCCATTCTGCATAAGCCGGTTCATGCCTACATTCGCCCGGAACGCTTTAATTTTTGCATTAATCAGTTCTTGATGCCCGTCGATGTCGAAGACGACGAAAAAGGCTATTGCGTCTTTACCCTTGAAATCCAGCCCGAAGAAGACCTTGACACTTCCACAAGGCTTTCTTCTGAAATTTCGCAAAACGTACTCAAGGCATGCATCAAGCTGCGCGGCTCAAAAGATTTCAGGAAAACGATGAATGAAGTGATAGAAGACGTCCGCAAGATTTGCAAAGCAAGTTCCTGCAGCGTTCTTTTGACCGACTTCAAGGAGAGAACTTGCTCCATTTTGAGCTGTGCCCGAAATGAAAGCATGGTCGCACTTGACCTTGATCAGGTATTCAACAATGAATACATCTCTATCGCAGAATCCTGGATTGAAATACTTAAGGGAAGCAATTGCCTGATTATCCAGAACGAAGCGGATATGGAAATTATTCGCCAGAAAAACCCGGACTGGTACAAATCGTTGACAGATGCCTGTGTCAAAAGCATTGTCCTGCTGCCATTGACGAACAATGACGAATTTATCGGGTTCATTTGGGCAACCAACTTTGACACATCCAGAGTCCTGCGCATTAAGGAAACCCTTGAACTGGTGACCTTCTTTATTGCCTCTGAAGTGGCCAGCTACAAGCTGGTGCAGCGCCTTAGATTCTTGAGCAACGAAGACTTGTTGACCGGCGTGAACAACCGTAACGCCATGAACAACAGGGTGCTTCAATTTGTAAGCGGCGAAGTCCATTACAGGACTGTTTCCGTGATTTTCGCCGACTTGAACGGACTAAAGCCCATTAACGACAACGAAGGCCATAATGCCGGCGACGCCCTCTTGAAGAGCGCCGCAGAGATCTTGAAGCAGACCTTCTCGGATTGTGAAATCTACCGTGCAGGTGGCGACGAATTTGTCGTCGTGGCAATCGATGTTCCCAAGGAAAGCCTTGAAGCTAGAGTCGAAACGCTCCGCAAAAAATCCAAGGTCAAGGGCAACGTGAGTTTCGCTATCGGGTTCTTCCACGACGAAAACGGGGGAGACGTCCGTAAGGCGATGCGCGAAGCCGATGCCTTGATGTACGAAGACAAGAAGGCCAACTACGCCCACAGCCGTGGGTAAGAACACAAGACCGCTCGCGCCCAATCATACTAAGTACGTACCCAGAGCGCTCGCTCTCGCAACCGCCCCAGTTTAATAATTGGGGCTTTGTTGCTCACAAAAGACCGGGCTGGCTGCAAACAAGTCGGTTCTTACCATTGGCCAGCCCTCTCGCAACCGCCCCAGCTTAACGCTTGGGGCTTTGTTGCTCACAAAAGACCGCAAAAAAGCAATTTCAATGACTTGTATCATCGTTTTTTGCAGGTTTGTATCATAGAAAATTAGTCAAATTTAATCAAAATCAGTAATTTACACACTTTTTAAAAGAATTTTTAACTTTTTGTATCATAGCTTATTGACTTTGTTAAGAAAAGATTATATATTAAGGAACATGAAACCCGTAATGGAATATACCAGCTACCGCGTCTATATAGTTGACCCTTAAAAAGTCACTTCGCGAGCGCAGGATAAGGAGGTTCGCCGTTTTTATTCACCCCTTCCCGGCAAAGGAAGCAACAGTATAGC